>SLJD01000274.1 GCA_007135295.1 Phycisphaerales bacterium | reverse complement strand
TACACTCTTTCCCACTCTTCGCCCTGGCCGGCAGCGGCGTCAGCGATCCGTCCGAGCCGCGGTTGAACTGGATGAAGACGAGGTTCCAGATCTCGATGACATCAGGATGGTCGGCGTTGACCTTGTCGCCGCCTGATTTGTCCGGCGTGTTGTCGTAATGAATCTCGGAGCACGGTCCGCACGGCCCGGTGTCGCCCATCTCCCAGAAGTTGTCTTTCCGGTCCCATCGGCTGATGCGTTCAGCCGGAACGTGCCGCTTCCACAGATCCTCGGCTTCGGTGTCGGGGTCGAGGCCGTCGGATTCGTCGCCGGCGAAGACCGTCACGTACAGCCGGTCCGGGTCGAGCCCCCAGACGTTTGTCAGCAGGTCCCACGCCCATTCGATGGCCTCGGCCTTGAAGTAGTCGCCGAATGACCAGTTACCGAGCATCTCGAAGAACGTGTGGTGGTAGGTGTCCTTGCCGACGTCTTCAAGGTCGTTGTGCTTGCCGCCGGCCCGGATGCATTTCTGCGTGTTGACGGCGCGGTGGTACTCGCGTCGGCCCTGGCCGAGGAAGACGTCCTTGAACTGGTTCATCCCGGCGTTGGTGAACAGCAGCGTCGGATCGTCATGCGGGACGACGGGCGAGGACGGGGCGAACGTGTGACCGTGCCGCTCACGGAAATAATCGATGAACGTTCGGCGGATCGTCGCCGCGGTTCGGGCTTCGGTCTGGGCGGTCTGAGACATGGCAGAAGTGTAGCGAATGAGGTCGACAGCGGTGCACAGCGTTCGCCCGATTCTCCGGCCGCTTCAACTGTGCGGCGTCCGCCTGTGCGCGGGGCTTGCGCTCGGCCCCGCGCGTTACCTGCACCCTTCTCTGGTCCGCGGGCAGCAAAGCCGATATCGTGCAGGATTCCCGTGGAGGATGCACACATGACTGATCGCAGGCCGATCGTGGGCGGCAACTGGAAGATGAACACCGATCGCGACACCGCCGATCGCCTCGCGCGCGACGTCGCCGTCGCGTGCGCCGACGCCGTCGCCGACCGGGACATCATCGTCTTTCCGCCGTTCCCCTACCTCGAAGCCGTCCGCAACGCACTGGGCAGCAGCGGCGTGCGGCTCGGCGCCCAGGACGTCTACCACGAGGCCAACGGCGCGTACACCGGGGAAGTCTCCGTAGCGATGCTGCTCGACCTCGACGTCAGCCACGTGATTATCGGCCACTCGGAGCGGCGGCACGTCATCGGCGAATCGGATAACCTTATCAACGCCAAGGTCCGGGCCGCCCTCGACGGCGGGCTGGAAGTCGTCCTGTGCGTCGGCGAGACGCTTGAACAACGCGAGGCCGGCGAGACCGAGGCCGTCACGCTCGCCCAAGTCCGCGCCGGGCTCGATGGCATCGATCCGAACGATTTGAAGAGATTGATTCTCGCCTACGAGCCGGTCTGGGCGATCGGGACCGGCCGCACCGCCACCGCGGACGACGCCCAAACTGTCCACGCGGCGATTCGCGCCGAGCTTTCAAGACGCTATGATAACACATCGGCTGACACGATCCGCATTCAGTATGGCGGATCGGTCAAGCCGGACAATGCGGGCGAGCTTTTCGCCCGGCCTGATATTGACGGCGGGTTGATCGGCGGAGCGTCGTTAAACGCCGACCATTTCGCGTCCATCGTTTCCGCTGCCGGCGTGGCGGCGGGCGATCGTGTTTGAAGGAATCCACTGAATGAATCTCGCTTTCTGGATCGTGCTGCTCCTGTTTGTCATCGTCTCCGTGTCGATGATTCTCATCATTCTCGTCCAGCGACCGCAGGGCGGCGGGCTGTCCGGCGCGTTCGGCGGGGCGAGCGTCGGCGGATCGGACACAGTGTTCGGCGGCCGAACCGGCGATGCGCTGACGTACGCGACCGTGGCCGCGTTCATCGTCTACCTCACCATCGCGATCTCGCTCAACCTCATCGACCCGGCCCCCGAACGCGCCGCCGCCGACGAGCAGGAGCAGATCGAAGAACAACAGCAACAGCCCGATCCGGCCCCCCAGCCCGGCCCGCTACCCGGCCAGCAGCCCGGCATGCCGGAAGGCGGCGAAGCGCCGGATATTGACCCTGACGACATATTCAATGGCGGGGGCATGGGAGCGCCGGACCCGGACGCCGATTGATCCGACCCAATCTCCGGCGTGATCAGACGCCAGCTTCCCGCGCCGATCCCGCCCGAACTGCCGCAATGCGAACTGCTGGAGCGTATGACGAATGATCAGATCCATGACGGGATTCGGGGCGGCCTCGGCCGATGTTGACGGGGCGCACTATGTTGTCGAAATACGATCGCTGAACAACAAATACTTCAAAGCCCTGATGCGTTTGCCCGAGGAGCTTCAGGGCCTTGAACCGGAAATCGAATCAGCCCTCTCCCGCAAACTGACGCGCGGCAGCGTCGTGCTCACCGCCAAGGTCACCGACCGGTCGGCCAACGCCGCCAGCCAGATCAACGTCAACGCCCTGCAGCGGTACCTCGACCAGGTGCTGCAGGTGCCCGGCCTCGAACACGTCTCCGCCCGCGTCGAACTCGGCTCACTGCTGCATCTGCCCGGCGTGGTGATGCCGGAAACCGGCGAGGAACTGCTCGAACGCGCCAGGCCCGTGCTGCTCGACCTCGTCGATCAGGTCGCGGACAAGGTGCTCGCCATGCGGTCCCGCGAGGGTGAGAGTCTGCACAGTGAATTGCACAGCCACTGCCGGCAGATCGCCGAGCGGCTTGAGGAAATCGCGACACGCGTACCGGAAGTCGTCGAGCTGTACCAGCAGCGGCTGCGACAGCGGATGGAGTCCCTGCTCGCCGAGGCGGACAAGTCCGTCCGTGATGAGGATCTGCTGCGCGAGGTCGCCGTCTTCGCCGAAAAATCCGACATCGCCGAGGAAGTCTCCCGGCTGCAGGGGCATCTCAGCCAGTTCGCGGAGATCATCGACAGCGAACCGGATGAGCCGGCCGGTCGGACGCTCGATTTCCTCAGCCAGGAGATGCTCCGCGAGGCGAACACGATTGCCAGCAAATGCCTTGACGTGGAGATCAGCCGCCGCATCGTCGAGATCAAGGGCGCGATCGACCGAATCAAGGAACAGGCCCAGAACGTCGAATAACGAATGAAGAGGCGGCGATGAATGCCCATCGCTGCGCGGTACCCACGCCCGGCGGTCAGGCCGGGGGAGGATCAAGGCAGATGACGTTGCTCAAGCCGGCTTCCGACGACCTGCCGGAGATCGGCCCGGTTCTCAACGACCGGGTCGACCGTGAGCAGTTCGATGCCGCTGAACTCGTCATCGTGCTCAGCCACTTCGACATCGGCGTGATCGATGCGGTCAGGGAACATCCGCGCGGTTCGCGGCGTTCGCCGAAACTTCGACTGCGCGGCGAGCGGGGCGAGTTCCTGCTCAAACGCCGCGCCCCCGGCCGCGACGATCCCCGCCGCGTCGCATTCGCTCATGATGTCCAGCGACACCTCGCCGCGCGTGATTTCCCGCTCGCTCCGCTCGTGCCGACGCGACGCAGCCGCCAGACTCTCGTGCGCTATCAGCAGCATGTCTATGAGCTCTTCGAGTTTGTCCAAGGCCGGCACGCGAACACATCGCCGAACCAGACCGCCCAGGCAGGCCGGGCATTGGGGATGATGC
>SLJD01000086.1 GCA_007135295.1 Phycisphaerales bacterium | reverse complement strand
CGTCATGCCCCTCGACGCCGTCGGCGGCTCACTCATGGGCGTCTCGATCGGCATCGGCTGGGCGCGTTCCTTCATTCACACGGATGCCGACAATTGCGCCGGACATTAGTGGCCGGTAAAGAACGATGAAGCCCGCGGCTTTGAGCGCCGCCGTTCATGATCGTTTTCGGGCAGAAGCGCTGGGCTCAATACGTTGACCTGACCAAGGGAAATCAGTACCTGTGAAGACGGCGCCGACCGGCCTTTGTTCAGCACCAGCGGGGGCGGGCTGGTTCCGGCCGGCACCAGTTGCCCCGATGCTCTCCCGCTGTTGCCTGTTGGCCATTTTCCCCGTATTCTGGGCGATTCGTCACGTTCCGAGGCGCCAGACGCATGAGCACCGACCACTCTCCCTCACCATCGCCGATGCCAGCCGAGCCGCCGCCGCACGACGAGGTCATCGCGATCCTTGATTTCGGCAGCCAGTACGCACAACTCATCGCACGCCGTGTGCGTGAGGCGGGGGCGTTCAGCATGCTTATGGCGCCGGACACGCCGATCGAAACGATTCGCCAGTGCAATGTCAAAGGCGTGATTTTCTCCGGCGGTCCGGGGAGTGTGCAGGATACGGGATCGCTGCGATGCGATAATCGGATCTTTGAACTCGGTGTGCCGATTCTGGGTATCTGCTACGGCATGCAGCTTGGATGTCAAATCCTCGGTTGCGACGTAAATCAGGCGAAGGCCCGCGAATACGGTCGAGCGAAGCTGACGATTCATGACTCGTCCGATCTGTTGACGGGAATTCCCTCCAACACCGCGGTGTGGATGAGTCACGGCGATCAGGTGCTCGGCCTTTCCGACCAGTTCGACACGCTCGCCAGCACGCCGACGTGCCCGTTCGCGGCGGTGCGGCACAAGACGATGCCGTTTTACGGCGTGCAATTCCACCCCGAGGTCACACATACGCCACACGGCGTCGATCTTCTGCGGAACTTCCTGTATGAGATCTGTCGGTGCGACGGGACATGGCGCATGGCGGACTTCATGGAAACCGAAAGCCGGCGCATCCGTGAGCGCGTCGGGGATCAGCGTGTGATCTGCGGGCTAAGCGGGGGGGTTGATTCATCCGTCGTCGCGGCGCTTCTCGCCAGGGCGATCGGCGAGAAGCTTACATGCATCTTCGTTGACAACGGCCTGTTGCGCAAGAACGAACGCGATCTCGTGGAGGCGACCTTCCGCGATCATTTCGATATCGATCTGCGCGTCATCGATGCGGCCGATCAGTTCCTAGCCGACCTTGCGGGTGTTACCGATCCACAGGAGAAACGTCGCCGCATCGGGCATCGCTTCATAGACGTTTTTCGGGAGACCACGAAGAGCGTTGACGGCGGGGCAACGTTCCTTGCCCAAGGGACGCTTTACCCGGACGTGATCGAATCCGGGCATGGCTACGCCGGCGCCTCAGCGAACATCAAGCTGCACCATAACGTCGGTGGGCTGCCTGAAGACCTGGGATTTGACCTGATCGAGCCGCTGCGCGACCTCTTCAAAGACGAGGTTCGCAAGCTCGGCGAGGTGCTCGGCCTGCCGGATCAGATCGTCTGGCGGCACCCGTTTCCCGGTCCAGGGCTGGCGGTGCGTGTCCTTGGTGAGGTCACACGCGATCGGCTCGATCTGTTGCGAGACTGTGATGAGATTCTGCTTGAAGAAATCATCGCAAGCAATCTGTACCGTTCGACGAACCAGGTTTTCGCCGTGCTGTTGCCGGTCCAGTCAGTCGGCGTCATGGGGGACAGCCGCTCGTATGAGTCGGTCGTCGCCGTCCGCGCAGTGGAAAGTCAGGACTTCATGACGGCCGACTGGGCGCGCATTCCCTACGACGTTCTCGCGACGATCAGCAACCGCATCATCAACGAAGTTCCCGGCGTCAACCGCGTTGTGTACGACATCTCTTCCAAGCCGCCCGCCACAATCGAATGGGAGTGAGCGGCGGATAAGCTAATGACGCCTCAGGGGCTCACATGCTCGCCAGCGTATCAGGCTGATTGACCGGGGGCCGGCCGACGGCGTAATAGCTGAACCCAAGCCTCTTCATCTCGCTGCGGCGGTAGATGTTCCGTCCATCGAAGATGACGCGCTGGTTCAGCCGCTCGGCGATCGTTCCAAAGTCCGGCTGGCGGAAATCCGTCCATTCGGTGCATACCACGAGCCCGTCGGCCCCCTCAATCGCTTCGTACATGTCGCTGACACGTTCAGCGTCCGGCAGTTCGCGACTGAGGTTGTCCAGCGCCACGGGATCGAACGCCCGGACTTTGGCGCCGACATCCAGTGCAGCCCGCATGAGGTCCACCGCCGGGGCTTCCCGGATATCGTCGGTCTCCGGTTTGAACGCCACCCCCCAGAACGCAAGCGTCAGGCCGGCAAGGTCGTCCCCGTAATGCTCGCGAATCCGCTTCCAGAAGTTCTGCCGCTGGTTCTGGTTAACATCATGCACCGCTGCGTTCAACTGGCATTCGAACCCGACGCGCCGGCCCATGCCGATGACCGCCTGAGTGTCTTTCGGAAAACACGATCCGCCGTAGCCGAGGCCAGGGTAAAGAAACTGGTTGCCGATTCGCCGGTCCGAGCACATGCCCTCGCGCACGAACTTGATGTCCGCTCCATAGTGTTCGCAAAGCGTGGAGATTTCGTTGATGAAACTGATCTTCGCAGCGAGCATCGCATTGGAAGCGTACTTGACCATCTCGGATGACCGAACGTCCATCAGGAAGATCGGGTTGCCCTGCCGGACGAACGGCTCGTAGAGGTAGTTCATCATCTCGCCCGCCTCGTCGCTTTCGACGCCGCAGACCACCCGATCGGGCTTCATGAAATCGTTGATCGCCGCTCCTTCCTTCAGGAACTCCGGGTTGTTGGCGATATGGAACGGCGCATCGGTCTTCGACCGGATAAGATCCCGCACTTCGTGCGTGGTCCCGACGGGAACGGTGGATTTGACCACGACGAGCTTGGGGTTCTGATTCGGGCCAAGCGCATCGATGACCGCGGCGATCTCTTCGGCGACGCCGAAGACGTACTGCAGATCAGCCGCCCCGTCGTCGCCGGACGGCGTGCCGACGCAGATGAAGATGACCTGGGCATCGCGATACGCCTGATCCTTGTCTGTAGTGAAGTGCAGGCGGCCCGCCCTGGCGTTCCGGGTGATCATTTCAGAAAGCCCCGGTTCGTAAATTGGGCTCTCACCGCGATTGAGGCGGGCGATTTTCTCTTCATCGATGTCGAGACAGGTTACGTCATTGCCGGTACTGGAAAAGCACGCGCCCGTTACCAGACCGACGTACCCGGTTCCGACCATGGTCAGCTTCATGTGCGATGCTCCCTTGCAGCATGTGCCATCAGACTCATACCCCATCGGCCCGTGCGCCCGGCCGGTGGAGAATAATCGCCCACTGTATCCGAAGTGTGTCGGTTCGTCCCATTTGCTCAGCCGGTGGCCAGAAGCGCCCCTTCAAGCTCCAGAAGCATCCGCTTGCGGGCCAACTGGGGCGAGTTGGCCGCCCGCCCGCCGGTATACCCCCCAAGCCACCCGGTGCCAACGACGCGGTGGCAGGGGGTCAGCACCGACAGCGGGTTGAGCCGCATCGCCTGCCCGGCCGCCCGGGCCGCTCGCCGGCTTGAACCGGCCGCCTGCG
>SLJD01000429.1 GCA_007135295.1 Phycisphaerales bacterium | reverse complement strand
TCGACCCGGACGAATTGGCCGGTGCCATCGAGGCGTTCGATCCGCTTTGGGAAACGCTGCCGCCGGGGCACAAGGCCAAGCTGGTCCACCTGCTGATCGAGCGCGTCGAGTATGACGGTGCCGAGGAGACGATCTCGCTGACGTTCCATCCGACCGGCATCCGCACGTTGACGGAAGCACAGCGCGAGGAGGAGGTTACATGCCAGACGACTTGAAGTTGACGAAGAAGATTCACTTCTCGATGGCCAATAAGGGCAGGCGGCAGATCAGGCCCGTCCCTGAGCCAGTATATGACACTCTGGAAGGGCGTGTGCCGCGCGTCTCGCGGCTGATGGCCTTGGCGATCAAGTTCGACCGCCTCATCGCAGAGGGTGCCGTTCGCGACCAGGCCGAACTCGCCGAACTCGGGTACGTCACCCGTGCCCGGGTCACCCAGATCATGAACCTGTTGTACCTGGCGCCCGACATTCAGGAGGCGATCCTGTTCCTTCCGCGCACGGAACGTGGCCGCGATCCGATCCGCGAGCGCATGATTCGGCCGATCGCGGCCGAGCTGGATTGGCGTCTCCAGCGTCGCCTTTGGCATCGCCTGCCGAAGGCGCCTGCCATTTTGACAGTCTGACAAGCCGTTCAGTGGCGCTCGGTGTTTCCATCTTTGCGATTGCCCCTCCTTAGCTTTTGTATTGCATTACCTTACATTCACGGCTTGTACTGGTACGTATTTGCCATGATTTGGCACGAAGGTTGCACAGGGCCACCCATGCCCACAAGGATCGTGGGCTCATTTCTGAGGTTACATACTGGCCACCTGCCGGCCGGGGAAAGGAGGCCCACATGGCCAGTAACTTTACGCCGAAGCACGTCTCGTCACCGCAGCTTCTAGAGCGTATCTCGAAGCCGGTCCTGATCCGCTTACTGCGGAAATATCGCGACTACTTCAACGACGAGGGTGTGATGCCACCTGCAGACGGCGAGATCGACTACGACCGCCTCTCCCTAGTGATTGCGTCGCCGAATGAAGCCATGCCCGCGCACCTCATGGCAGACCTGTTCTATTGGGACGAGGTCGCTGAGATGGCCGATTCTGATGATCTGATTGAGATCGCAGAAAAGCACGAGATCGAGATCGGTCCCGAGAGTACCACCGAGGAGATGGCGCTGCTCGTCCGCCTCGACGCGCCGGATGCCCTCGAAGATCTGCATGCGGCCTATCACGCCCACGGCCTGCTCCGAAAAAAGAAGAGGTTCCTCTCCTATTTCGCCACCGTGTGTGTGCTGCCCAAATGGGAGAAGCCGACAACCAAGCGACTGAAGAGATTTGTGCGGGACATGGACGATTGGTACGACTCGCACAGGAAAGGGCGAGGAACCCGCGTCTCGCTCATCGAAAAGGATGGCGCTGCGTGGTTCATCGTCCGGCATGGCGAGACCTTCAAGCGGGAGAGCGCCCTCGACAACGGCCAGCCGACCCTTGTCTTTTACCGCCCCGAAGCTTATGACCTGCTGATCTATTATCACAAGCAGGGAGAACTTGCGATCTACAACTCAAGCAACGGCAAGCGGGAACGACGAGCATATTGCACCTACCTTGGCAAGAACCTGTTCGACAACCCGTCCTTCTTTGAACGGAATGATGCGGCAAAGTATACGCTGGAACCCCTCCGCGAACGCGGCCGCACCGCCTTGGATTGCACAGACGTGGATGGCCTGCACTCAGCACGACTCACCTATCTGCGATATAGGTTCAACGGCGACAATGACCACAGTGTGACCCACAAGGCGAATGATGTCTTTACGGGGCTGGAGAACATTGACGAGAACATTCCGGACGGCGCGGAGCTGGTGTGCATGGGGGTGAAATTGACACCCAGCAATGAACTGGGCGGCGAACGGAACGTGAAGCTCTACGCGCCGAATATCTCCGTCTACGACCACGAACGGGATGCCGAACTGGCCCACAGCTTCTTGGCTGAGAAGGGTTTCATCATCACCAGGAATGAGCAGGAGGACCGGGAATCGTGATATCGCTCAGCCCTTTGTGGCAATTCATCGCGTCCAGACCGGGCCTCGATGCTTGTGGCATGGAATGGCGCGAATGCTTGGGCGATGCGACATGGGATGCGCTGCGTAAACACCTGTTCGTCGGCGATGGCATCGCAGCAAGGTATCGCCGTCCTGGCGACGACCGCACATTTCAGGTGGTCCCAGCCCATGGGGGCTATCAACTCGTCTGTGACGCGACAGGGAATGTCGAAGCCCGCGATGTACTCGAAATCGATGTCCGTCGCTATCGACTGGACGCACACGCAATGCGATCCATGATTGCGGAGGCGCTGGGGGTCGTCACTGAGCCAGGGCTGATAAAGGGTCTACCACGTGCCTTTCCCCTCGGTGATTGGCGACCGATGGATGCCGTGATGGTCCCAGCACTATTGATGTTCCCTCCCACCATCAAGGTGCTTGTCTCAGAAATTCAGCGACTGCTACTCGATGCCCGGGACGGATTCGTTCTGCTGGTGCCTAAGTCGCCAAGGATTGATCGATCCACCCGCGATCTGTTGAATCGGAAACAGGCCACTGTGATTGCCTTGGAAGAGATCCTTACCTGGGACGGGTCAACATTCTGTGCGACGCCTATGTGGCAAACCTACCGCGATGCCTACTGTGCCCGCCATCTTTCTGACCAGACGATCGCTGATGGACCGGAGCATCAGTTCGCCAAAAAGGGCATGTGGGCGATTCGGTTTGCAGGGAAGGAAACGTTCCTGGACGGCAATCTCAAAGGCGCAGCTTTCATCCATCACTTGCTTGCACACCAAGGTCAGCGAATCCATGTAGTTCGCTTGATGGCGCATGTGGCAGGTGTCGCGGGTGCCGCATTGATTCCCGAAGCAGAGGGCTTGGCGACGGATCGCGCGAAAGCGGACGAGGTCGTGGATCAACAGACAATCAAGAAGTGCAGGGAGCGGTATGACCATCTTGTTGCTGAGCGAGAGCATGCTGACGATGATCGAATCTCGACAATCGAGACGGAGATCGCTGAGATTGCGGCGTACCTGTCATCGGCTTTGGGCCTCGGCGGGCGTTCCCGCACGATGGATGACGAGGTGGCAAAGGCCAGGCGGCGCATCGCCAGGGTCATCAACATCGCCTACGAGAAGATCGAAGAGAGCGATGCGGAGTTGGCGATCCATCTTCGCAACAGCATCAAGACACACACCGAGATGGTGTACGAGCCCGACCAGGAGGTGAACTGGGTCCTGAGCTAAGAAAAACATGAGGTCACGCGAAACGTGACTTTGTCACGCCTGATGTGACGCCCCGCCGGTGAAGAGCGAAAGCCGGCGAGGCAAAGTCACACCAAGGCCCGCTGAAGCGCTCCCGCCGGTGTTCTTCAGCGGGCCTTTTTCGTGCCTACGGCACGGGAAAGGCGTGGCGATGACTCGCACGACCTCCGACCGGCGGGCGGCCAGCATTGGCCGCAAAACCCCTTCCTCTCACCTCATCGACGAGTACGTCCTGGAGCGGATCGCCTTCAGGGCGCGGCGGTTGGCCATCAGGTTCCGGCTGCCGGACGACCGTCGCGAGGACTTTGCCCAGGAGATGGTCGTCGAACTGCTCAAGGCGGCCGACCGGTTCGATCCGGCCGGTTTCGCCTCCTGGCGCACCTATGCCTGCCGG
>SLJD01000131.1 GCA_007135295.1 Phycisphaerales bacterium | reverse complement strand
TCGACCTGACGCTCGAGGACGAGGTCACCGGCGCCACGCACCGGTGGATGATCGTTGGCGGCGAAGGCCGGTACGAACCGGGCGGCGTGGCGCGCACCACCCTCGCCGGGGATCTTGAAATAGATGGCCGGGAAATAAACGGCCCGGAAGGGAACGGCCCGGAAGCGAACAGCCCGGACGCGAACGGCCGGACCGGCCGGCTGTCCGTCACCGCCGAGATGGATGACCCGCTGACCGCCGGCGAGGTCGACCTCGCCGGCCGGGCGGCGTCGGTGACGGTGGACCTTGAAGGCATCCGGCTGCCGATGCCCGACGGGCACGACGCGACGCTTCGCGCGCTGGCGCTGTCGGTGATGAGCAATGACGTCACCGAACTCGTGCGCCTGGAGATCGACGGCGAAGGTGATCTGAACGGCGCCGAGGGGCTGTCGGTCAGCGGGTGGAGCGAACTTGCCCGGCCGGTGGACGCCGAGGGCGCGGTGACGTTCGACGCCCGGCGGCTGACCGGCGAGATGACCGCCCGCGACCTGCCGACGAGCGTGCTCGACCCGTTCCTTCGCGGCACGGGGGTCGTCGCGGCGCGCGACCTCGGCCCGACGGTCGATGCGACGGCGCGTTTGACGCCCGATCAGCGCGGCGCGATGCGGCTTTCGCTCGACACCGCGCAGTGGCAGGCGGAAATGCTCGCCGAACTCGATGACGACGGCGCGCTCGTCGGCGAGGGATGGACGGCGGACGGACTCGTGCATCCCGAACTGCTCGATGACCTGGCCGGGGCGGTGCCGACGGAGCCGCTCGGCGTGAACCTGGCGGTCGAGGCGATCCGCCTGCCGCGCGTGGACGATGGCGGGTTCGACGTCGCCGGCCTCTCGGCCCGCGGCCGGGCGGAACTCGCCGACGCCGCCTGGCAGATGCCGGCCGAGTGGCGCGCGGACATTGCAGGCAATGCAGGCGACGCCGGCGATGTTGGCGACGCGGCCGGGGCCGACGATCGCATCGCGGTCGAACGTCCGTCGCTGGACGTTGTGACCGAGCGGCTGGCGGATTCGCTGGACGTGACCGGCCGGGCGATCGTCGACGGCGCGGCCGTGGAAATCGATCAGCGCCTCGCCGGGCTGTTCGATCCGGACGGGACCTTCGACGTCGACCTCGACCGGCTGCGGCTCGACGGCTCGGTCGTCGTCCGTGACGTGACGGCGGAGGCGGTCGCCCGCTTCGCCCCGGAGCAGCGCGACATGATCGAGGCCGCGCTCACCGAGCCGGCGGCGGTCACGATCGACAACGCCACGCCGACGGCCGGCATGTTTGAAATTGACCTGGCCGGGCGGTTCGGATTCGGCAACGTCGCCGGCGCCGCCCGGCGGCAGACCGACGGCTGGCGCGTCGATCCGTTCGAACTCGATGCGACGGTGACGCCGGAGATGATTGCCCGCCTGCCGGATGAACTGTTCGGCGCCGCGCCGGATTTCACGCTGCTCGAACCGGCGCGCGTTGTCGCCCGCACCGAGCCGTTCGTCGTGCCGTGGCGGATTGACGAGCCGGCGGCGTTCGACCTGACGGGGGTGGTCGGGCGCGGGGCGATCGAAAGCGAGCGGGTGGCGGTCGATGGCGTGCCGGGCGTCGAATCGGCTCTGCGCGCTGAGGCGTTGCGCGCGACCGTCGCGTACGAACCGGGCCGCGGCGACGCATTCGAGGCGCAGTGGTCACTGGATCTTCTGGAACATGACCGGCTGGAACCTGACCGCGACGGCCTGCTCGCGCGGCTGGAAGGAAGCGGCTCGGCCGATCGCGAGCGCGAGCCGTGGCTCGAAGCCGACGTGGCGTTCGAGGACGCGGACCTCGATGCGCTCGAAGCGCTGGCCGGCCAGCCCGCCGGGCGGCTGACGACGTGGGTCGGCGGGTCGGGACGCGGCACGCTCGACGCGGCGGTCACCTCGGCCGAGCGCCTGCGTGTGACGATCGAAACCGAAGCCGAGCAGTACCGCGGCCGCATAACCGGCGAGGTCGACGGGCCGATGCTTCGCCTGGCTGCGGCGGAGCAGTTGCTGACGATCGAGCCGGCCCGGCTCAACGACCTGCTCGCCCGTGAGGGTGACGACCAGCCGCCGCTGACCGTGCTCGACACGGTGACGGTCGTCGCGGACCTCCCGCAGGTGGAGATTCCGCTCGCCGCCCTGCAGGGCGAAGCGTTCGACTCCGAGGCGGCGGCGTTGCGCGGCGAGGTGATTGTGGCCAACGCGCCGATGCGCACCGCCGACGGGCAGATGTTTGAGCTGCGCAACGCGCGGGTTGGCATCGAGTCGAGCGATCTTGCCGAGGGCGTGCGGTACGAACTCTCCGGCGCGGTCGGCGGCGAAGACCGCTCGGAAACCGGGCACTGGCGCGTTGTCGGCGCGGTGCAGCAACTGCTCGGTGACAGCCGTCTTGATGCGTCGGACTGGCGCATGACGATCGACGGCACCGGCCGGCAGATTCCGACCGTGCTGATTGATGCGGCGGCGAATCTTGATGGATACCTCGTTGACGCCCTGGGGTCGGAACTGCAGTTCACCGCGCGGTCCGATGGCTTTTCGCCGAATGTCGGCCGGCTTGATCTTGAACTGCTCGCTTCCTCGGGCTGGCTGGAGACGGAGTTGTACGGCGAAGAGGGGATACTGCACCTGCCGGACGCTGAAGGGCTGTACGCGGAGCTTGAACTGACCGAACCGTTGCGCGACCGGCTGCTGCACCGCATTCACCCGATTCTCGCCGATGTGCGCACGGTCGAGCGGCCGATCACGGCGACGGTCGGCCACGCGCGGATCCCGCTGGACGGCGATGCGTCGAAGCTCAATGCGGACATTGAGATGACGGTCGGCGATGTGACGCTTGACGGCGGGTCGGCGACGCTGGCGGTGCTGCGGCTGTTCGATCGCGAAGAGCAGGTCCGGCAGGAGGGACACATCGCGCCGATCCGGGCGCGCATTCGCGACGGCGTGGTGACGTATGACCGGTTTGCCGTATCGGTCGGGTCGTATGCGCTGGCGTTTTCCGGCGAGATCGATCTGCTGGCGGAGGCGATCAGCCTGCGATGGGATGTGCCGCTGACGGCGCTGGCGCAGATCGCCCCGGAGACGCAGCCGTATGTCGAGGACCTGTCCGTGCCGCTGGTGACGCGCGGGTCGTTTGAGACATACGCCACGGAGATCGACCCGGACTTTGATCTTCGCGAGGCGATGCTGCGGGCGGGTGTCGGCGGGGGGCTGCGCGAGCTTCTCCGCCGCGAAGGCGATCTGTCGCTCGATCGGTTTCGCGACCTGTTCGGCGACCGCGAAGGCGACCCGGACGAGGAGCAGCGCGAGCCGATCAACCCGCTGGAACGCATTTTCCGGGATCTGCAGCGGGGCCGTGATGGATGACCGGCCGGCCGCGGCCCGGCCCGTCGGCCGCAGATATGAGGCGTGCCGACACCGCCCGAGGTCGAGATGAGGGGGCCGGGCGCCGCATGCGCCGCGATGCGGACGGATGGGTGGCGGCGGTTCTATACTGACGCTGCCATGAGTCATTCTCGAACGATTTCTCCACCGCACGCCGGGCGGCCGCGGAGCGCGGCATCCGGCCGCCTGTCCCGGGTGGGGGTGTACCTGCTGCTGATCGCCCTGACGGCGCTGATGCCGGTCTCCCACGCTGACGACCCGGCCCGCG
>SLJD01000105.1 GCA_007135295.1 Phycisphaerales bacterium | reverse complement strand
CTGCTGCACCTCGGCAAGCGAGGCCTTGCTGACCTTCACTCGCTCGATCGGCTTGACCTCGACGTTCGCCGCGGCATTGTTCTGGTCAGCCGACTCCGACTTCGTCGCTGTCGCCGCCCCCGACGATTGACCTGACGATGAACCTGACGTCGCTGCCGGGCGACCGTTGTTCCGCACGGCCCGGCCGAGCGATTCGGCCTGCGTTCCGGTCGTCGAGGTGGCTGATGCGGTCGAAGCGGCCCCCTTGCGGCCGGGACGGGCAAAGAAATTTCGAATGTCGGTCAGCAGCGGCATAACGGACTCCTTTCCGCGAAAATGATGGCCGGCTGTCTCCCAGCCGGGCTGAACAGTACGATTCGCCTATGGCACCACACCGTCCAGCGGGTTCAACGCTACTTCTCGTTGTTGCACTTCTGCTGCAGTGTATCATCGGCTGCACCTCCGATGGGGCGCCAGATTCGAATTCGAACAATCCGGATTCGGCCTCGGCCGCCCCCGTCCGGCTTGTCTCGCTGAGCCCGGCCATCTCCCGGACACTGGTTGATTTCGAGCTTGATCAATACCTCGTCGGGTGCACCCCCTTCTGCCCCACTGCCAACGACGCCACCGTCATCGGCGACCTGCATGACGTCAATCACGAGCGCCTGATCAAACTCGCCCCGACCCACGTGCTTGTTCAGCCCCCGGCGGGCGGCCTCAGCGACTCGTTCCGCGAACTGGCGGGTCGC
This sequence comes from Phycisphaerales bacterium, assembly GCA_007135295.1. Classification (GTDB taxonomy): domain Bacteria; phylum Planctomycetota; class Phycisphaerae; order Phycisphaerales; family SM1A02; genus SLJD01. Next base: position 2,967 of record SLJD01000105.1, on the reverse strand, counting down.
CATGGCTGGGCGCTGCACACATGGTCGCTCAATGACATCGGAGACATCGCCGCACTGATCGACACCATGCCGGAAGTCTTCGCTGAGTCGGCCCCCGATCTTGCTGACCGGGCTCGCCAGCAGGCCGAGGAACTGTCCGACCGCCTGTCGCAGGCGTTGCGGCCGCTCGATGACGGCGTGTGGCGGGGCCGGACACTCCTGCTCGCAGGGACTGATCCGGTGCTCGTGTACGGCAGCGACACCTACCTTGACGACCTGCTCCGGGCCATGGGCGTGCCGAACGCCACGGAGACCCGGCACTGGTCGCAGTTGTCGATGGAAGACGTCACCCGACTGAACCCTGAGGCCGTGATTCTTCTCGAAGCCGGGGCGGATGAATCAACCGACCCGCTGGAGTTGGCCGGGCCGATCGGCCGGCTGGATATCGCAGCAATTCGTGAGAACAGAGTGGGTGTGCTGACGCATCCCGACGCCATCCTGCCGAGTTCCGCCATAATCGAGGTCGCCGCTGAACTCCGCGCTGTGTTGAACGGGTTCAACGAGGCGGATTCGTGAGCACCGGCCGCCTGTCGCCAACCGTCGGCCTGCTTGCCCTGGCTGCGCTTGCGGCGGCGATCTGTCTCGGTCGGGTGCTCATCGGACCGGCGGCTGACGGCACGATCTCGCTGGCCTGGCCGGAGCCGGCGTACGCGTCATTCCGCTGGACCTCGATGCTCGTCGGCGTGACGGTTGGAACGTCGCTGGCGATCTCCGGCGTGCTGCTTCAGGCACTGCTGCGCAACCCGCTGGCCTCGCCATTTATCCTCGGCGTGTCGAGCGGTGCGGGGCTCGGCGTCATGGTCACGCGGTACGTCGAGCATGTCACCGGCGCGACATGGCCTCTGCCGGGTGGTGACATGCTCCCGGCCCTTGTCGGCGGGGCAGCGGCATTGATCGTTGTCTATCTGCTCGGCCGGCGTCGGGGCTGGCTCGACCCGGTCACGCTCGTGCTGGTCGGGGTCATCATCTCGACGATCTGCGGGGCGCTGATCATGTTCTTCCAGCACCTGGTTCCGATGGGGCTGCGGGGTGACCTCATCACATGGATGATGGGGCACATCAGTGAAGTCACGCCCCCGGCGGTGCTCGCCGTCAATGGCGGCCTCGCGGTAGTCGGACTCGGGCTCGGGCTGCTGCTCGGCCGGGCGATGGACGCGGCGACGCTTGCCGACGATGAAGCGCGAAGCGTTGGCGTGAACCTCGGCCCGCTGCGGCTGGCGATGTTCGCGCTGGCCGGCGTGCTGACCGCCGCCGCGGTGGCGCTGGCCGGGCCGATCGGGTTTGTCGGCCTCGTCGCCCCCCACGCCGCCCGGCTTCTGCTCGGCCCGCAGCACACGCCGCTGGTGGTCGGGGCGGCGCTGTGCGGCGTGGTGTTCGTGGTCGGCGCTGATGTCGGCCGACAGGCGATGGACTTCGGCGCGGGCCGGATGCCGGTCGGCATCTTCACCGCGCTCGTCGGCGGCCCGGCGTTTCTCTGGCTTCTCTGCAGCGGACGGGGGCAGGCATGAGCGTGGTCATCGATGATCTGCATTTCGCTTATGAAACCGACCCGGTGCTCAACGGCATCGCGACCACGGCCCGGCCCGGCCGAATCGTCGCACTCATCGGACCGAACGCATCCGGCAAATCCACGCTGCTTCGATGCATCATCGGCCAACTCACGCCGGCACGCGGCAGCGTGCTGCTCGATGGCCGGGCGACGCACCGCACCCCGCCTCACCGTCTCGCCCGGCGGATGGCGTATGTGACGCAAAGATCGACCGTGGCCGCTTCGTTCACCGTCCGCCAAGTTGTGGAGATTGGACGATTCGCCCTGCCGAACCGCCCCGATCGCGTCGATGACGCCATCGAGCGGCTTGATCTCGCCGAGGTCGCGGACCGGCCGTACCCGGCGCTGTCCGTCGGCCAGCAGCAGCGTGTCATGCTCGCCCGCGCGGTCGCGCAGCTTGGACATGACGGTGTGCTCGTGCTCGACGAGCCGACATCCGCAATGGATCTCGCGCATGTGCGCATGACGGCGTCACTGCTGCGGGAACTGGCATCGAACGGCGCAACGATCATCTGGGCGGTGCATGATGTCTCTTTGGCGGCCCGCGTCGCCAGCGATGCCTGGCTGCTTGCCGACGGCCGGCTCGTCGACGATGGATCAATATGCGATGTGATGAACGCCGAGCAACTCAGCCGGGTCTTTGCCGTCGGGTTCGAGTGGATGAACCGGCCGGACGGTTCGGCGGTGCTGATCGCCGACGCGTAGCCGCCTCGTCCACCGCGCGACCGACGAGCCGGGGCCTCGCACGGACAGATTGCTCCTCGGTGGTCGTTCGGTGCGAAGCGATGCCCTATACTGTCTGGATATGGGCGGCGGAATCTCAACGTTCATCATGCTGGCGCTGGTGGTGGCTTCCTACATCATCAGTGCGATCGTGCAGGCCAAGGCCAAGCGACAGGAAGAGGAAGAGGCCCGGCAGGCCACTCAGGAACGCCGCGCCCAGGCACAGGCCCAGGCGCAGGCCCGTTCCGGCGCCCCGGATCAACACCCCGGTGGGGCCCCGCAGACCCGGCAGGATGCGCTGGCCGCCCGCCGCCGCGCTCAACTTGAAGAGCTTCGCAAGCGACGCGAAACCCAGTCCCCCGGCCAGCGGCAGCGGACAGGGCAGGACCCCAGCCAATCACGGCCCACACGCGTCCCGCCTCAGCAGGGCGGCACACAACGCCCTCAAACTGCTGAAGTGCACACCGGCACATTCGATTCGCCATCCGAACACCATCGCGTCCCGGTGGAGCAACAGCGGACCGCCCCGACCAGTCGCTCTGGAAGCCGCTCACCCGGTCAGTCGCCTTCCCAGTCCCCACCGGCCCAGCGAGAGCGCACCGCCCGCGAGAAGGCGTCGCGCGATCCCCGCTTCGAACAGCCGGACACCGCCGGCG
>SLJD01000166.1 GCA_007135295.1 Phycisphaerales bacterium | reverse complement strand
CCGATGAGAGCTGTGCTTGGATGGAGTTTCAGTTCAGCAAGAAGGCTTTCCCGAGCATGGGCTTCGTCTTTAGGAGGATCTTCGAATGGGTTCGCGACCACCTTGCAAAGCTCATGCAGATCCTCAGGCATGCTCCGGCGGACGTACTGGGAGATGCACACGATTCGGGCCGAGCGGCCGGCGAGTTCGCGTTTGAACGTGTTGCGGCCGAACCCGGGTGTGCGCTGGTGCCAGACGTGTCCCCGGCTGTGCTGAGACGCGGCGGTCACCCATGTGGCGTGCATGCGCAGATCATTTGTATGGACGATGGCGATCCGATGCTTGCGAAGATACCGGCTCAGAACGGGATCCAGACGAGCGATTCGGGCCGGATGCTCCTCGTCGTTGAACGGGCTGGTGACATATTCCGGCAGGGGAAGAAGGTCATGATCGAGGCCGAGCGTCCGCAAGTGTCCTTCGAGCGGGCCGTGTTCGTGCAGCACGATGCGGGGCCGGAAGCGGCGTCGGTCGAGGTGTTGCAGCAGGAGCAGTGCCGAAAGGTGGCTGCCGCCGATCGTATCGCCGACGAACGGGAACAGAACCGTCGTTTTCCGGCGCATGGCGTGGCGGAGTCGGTCGAGCAGCATCGGTCAGCCCACGATATCAGAATGTCATCGGTCGAGGACTTTGTTATACAGTTCGAGACACTGGCCCATGACCGATGCGGCGGAGTATTGTTCAAGGCACCGGCGGCGGATCTCGGCGGGGTCGAAGGTTTGTACGTTCTGCCGCATCCACTGCATGGCCCGGGAAAGTTCGCGAGGCCGGCGGGGTTTGACGAGCACGCCGTTTGTTTCGTCGACGATCTCTTCCGGGCCGCCGCAGCGTGTGGCGATGACGGGCTTTCCGAGCGCGGTGGCTTCAACTAGGGGGATGGCGAAGGTTTCCTCGTGGCTTGAGAGTACGTACGCGCTGGCCTGCTGCATGGCCTCGACGACCTGCTCGCGTTCAAGCCGCCCGGGAAACTCGACTTGTTCGTGAATTTCGAGCCGGTTGCTGAGTGCTTCGAGTTCGCGCCGCATTTCGCCGTCGCCGCCGATCGTCAGGCGAACGGAAGGATCTCCGCGGAACGCGCTGGCAAATGCTTTGAGCAGGTCATCCTGTCCCTTGACCGGGTCCATGCGGCCGAGGTTGAGAAAGCGAAACGGCTGGTCGGAGGCGGCCGCAGGAGTCGGCTCGGCCTCAGCGAACAGCGGGTCAAGGACGTTGGGCATGGCGGACCATGGTGTGACGGCCTGGCCGACTGCGCGTTGGAGTCTGCTCCCGAGCGCATGGCTGACCATCAACCGACGCTTCGACTTGCGGTAGGCCTCTTCGAAGATCGGCCGCTGCCACTTGTGCGTGAGTTTCCGGTGGTGAGAACTCATGTGCTCCGTCAGGACATACGGGATCCTGAACTTGTCGCGCAGGCAGGCGGCGACGCAGCCCGACCACTTGGCTCCGTGGGCGTGGATGATGTCCGGCAGGCCGTGCGCATCGCGGTACGGCTCGATCGCGCGGGCGGCCATGCCGATTCGAACGCGGGCGTCGGCGGCCTTGTCGAGGTGCTTCATGCCGGGCAGGAGTTGCCAGGCGTAGTCCCGGTAGATCGGGATGCCGTCGTCCTCATCGGCGATAAGCAGGGAGCCGTCCGCGGAGCTGTGCTGCATGCGTTCGCCGGTCCGCTGGTTGACGGCCAGCACGCCGGCCCGGCACCCGAGATCGCGCAGCGTCCGGGCCTGAACGCGGAACTTGGCGCCGAGGACGGGGTCGTCCATGGTGGCGTAGCCGTTGACGACAAAGAGAACATGGGGCATAGTACTTTCGCCTTGCTGCGGGTTCATTGCCCGTTCAGGCAGGATAACGCTTTGCTCCACGCTGACCACCTGTGAGTAATCGAGTCGATCGTGCATGACGTTGTCAAAAAGGAATTTTGCGATCGCCTTTCTGACGTCACTCTCACGGCGCTCGACGTTGGTGCGCGAGGCGGGTTCTCCCGTGATCTGGAGCCGATCGCCCCGCTTGTACACGCAGTGGGCTTTGAGCCGGATGCGGAGGAATGCGACCGGCTGAACGCTGCCGCGGACGGCCATGGGTGGCGGAGTCTTCGATACATTCCCGAAGCACTGGGAAGCCCGGCGGGCCCACGCACACTGCACCTGTACAAGCGGCGGGGGTGCTCGTCGCTTCTCGAAGCGGATTCGGAACTCGCCGGCCTATACCAGCGGGATGACTATTTCGTCCTTGAAGGGAGGCAGGAACTCACGGTTCGCCCGCTGGACGATGTAGCGGATGAATACGGTATCGGTGACGCTGAAATGCTGAAGGTTGACGTTCAGGGGCTTGACCTTGAAGTGCTTCAATCAGCATCAGAACTTGTGCGGAAATCGCTGCTCGCGATCCGGGCTGAGGTCTCGTTCGTGCCTGTTTATAAGAGCCAGCCGCTGTTCAGTGAAATTGAGCAATTCCTGAGGGGCCACCAGTTTGTTCCGATGGAGTTTCTGGAGATGCACCACTGGCGAAGAAGCACGCGAACGAAGCTCCCGAAGCTGGCGAGCGGAGACATGCCGTTTTCGCACGGCCAGTTGATTCACGGCGACGTATTGTTCTTTCGTGACCCACAGCATATCGAGGTTGAGACGGACCGCGGACGGGAGCGGGCGATCAGGGCCGCACTGCTTGCGATCGCGTATCACCATCTGGACCATGCGTATTCGCTGTTAAGCGCTCCGCCGCTCCGGGAATACATTCTGGACCGTTACGGAATTGACATTACTTCCGTGCTGCATCGAATTTCGCAGCAATTGGCGGCCCGCTGAGAGTATGCCAGTGCTTTCTGAACTATTTCTCGCCCCATTTCAGCATCTGGCCGCGCGGCGGATCCGCCGTCGATTTCCCGATGACACGCCGCGCAAGGAAGCGAGGAAGGCCGTCGAGGCGCTGCCGGAGTGGATCAGCCGGCAGGGCTGGCGCACCGCGCGGCGCGGCGGCCTGCGGTGGCGGCTGAACCTGGCGGACAACCTGCAACGCTCGCTGTTCTTCCGTGAGGGGTACGCGGCCCAGCAGATTCCGCATATCGTCGGGCTGGTTCGGCCGAGTGACGTTGTCCTCGATATCGGCGCGAACATCGGAACGTTCTGCCTCCCTCTGGGGTCGCGCATAGCGGTTGAGCAGGTCCACGCGTTCGAGCCGGGGAGTGACATCTTTCAGCAACTGAGCCGGCATATCGAGATGAACGGCCTGAGCCGGCGGGTGCATGCTCATCACCTCGCGTTCGGCTCGGAACCGGGCGAACTGACCCTGCGACAGAGTGAGAAGTACGGTGCCGCCGGAGCCAGTGCGCGAACGCTGTACGGCGGAGGCGAGGTCGTCGAGCGGGTGCCGGTGGAGACGGTTGATCACTGGCTTGAGCAGAGCGACCTCGAACGCGTCGATTTCGTGAAGATCGATGTCGAGGGCGCGGAGCTTCACGTCCTCCGTGGGGCGACCACGCTGCTCAGTGACCGTCGGCCGCGCGTCATTGTTCTTGAGGTGATCGATGAACTGCTTGCGAACGCAGGGGCGTCAGCGTCGGACGTTGTGGAACTGCTCAGCGGGTATGGCTACCGGCCGTGGAACTTCCGCGACGGGCGTTTCGTCCCCGCGACCCCCGAGGACATGGACCGGAACCCGGTTTT
>SLJD01000036.1 GCA_007135295.1 Phycisphaerales bacterium | reverse complement strand
GGCGCGGGCGAAAACGCGCGGAGCCGGCGTGGCGGGTATCCTTCCCGGCCGGAGCGTTGCAGGCGTTGATGCGTCGGCCGCTCCGGTTTGCTTCACGCTGCCTGATTGAGACCGCTGACACCATGCGAATTCTGCTGACCAACGACGACGGACTGGACGCCCCCGGTATCGAGGCCCTGCATGAAGCGCTGCAGGGGATCGGTGAAATCGTGCCGATTGCGCCGCGCACGGTGCAATCCGCGACGAGCCATGGCATTACGTTCACCGAGCCGCTCATGACCGAGGAAGTCTCCGTCAACGATTCGATGACGGGCGTCGCCGTCGAGGGCCGCCCCGCGGACTGCGTCAAACTGGCGCTGCGGGCGATCTGGCAGGAACGCTTCGGGCCCGGCACGCATCCCGACATCACGATCAGCGGCATGAACATGGGGGCGAACGTCGGCATCAACGTCATCTATTCCGGAACCGTCGCCGCCGCCGTTGAATCGGCGTTTCTCGGCGTGCCGGCGATCGCGGTGAGTCTTCATCTCGGCGATCGCGCAAAGACCCGATACGGTCGGGCAGCGGCCATCGCCAGACAGGCGATCGACCGCGTGCTGGCGTACCACCTTGACCGCCACAGTGTGATCAACATCAACATCCCCCGCACCGAGTCGGACGACGCACCGATGCCGCCGCTTCGCGTCGTCGAGATGAACGCCGCGGCCGGGGCCGACGGGTACGAGCGGCGGATCAGCCCGGACGGCAAGGTGTACTACTGGCCGGCCGGCAACGGCATGGAGTTCACTCACACCGCGCCCGACTCTGATGTTGAAGCCCTGATTGAAGGCAACGTCACGGTCACGCCGTTGACGTACGCGCTGACCGACTACACGCGCATGCAGACGTGGAAGGACCGGCTGGCGGAGTCGGCGCCCTCGCCGGCGCCATGATGGCCTTCCGTGTGGGACGCCGGGGCCGGCAGCGAAGCGACGCGCAAAAAACCGCTTCGTCCGAGACGAAGCGGCGGTTGGGTCTGGACTGATTGGCTGACGAATCAGCGCTTAGAGAACTGGAACTGCTTGCGGGCGCCGGGCTGGCCGTACTTCTTGCGTTCGACCTTCCGCGGGTCGCGGCTCAGGAAGCCGTTCTCGCGCAGCGTGTGATCGAGGGTGGAGTCATAGGAACTCAATGCTCGGCCAAGGCCGAGGATGATCGCGCCGGCCTGGCCGGTAAATCCCCCGCCGCGGACGTTGACATGCACGTCAAGTCCTCCCTGCATGTTGGTCTTGGCCAGTACGTCCTGGAGATTCTTGCGATCACGCTCTTCAGTGAAGAACTCGTCGTAGGGCTTCTTGTTGACGATAAAATCGCCCTTGCCCGGCTGGATGCGTACACGGGCGACCGCGGACTTGCGTCGGCCGACCCCCCACCACCACTTTCCGTCCGGCGTCTTGTTTGGGCGGGAAACGCCGGTGCCGGGAGCCGGAGCGGGCGGCGGGGTCGGGGCGGGAGGCGGAGCCGGTGCAGCGGGCTGCGATGGCGCATCAGGGGAGTCCGCCGGCGTGGGCGCACCGGATGGGCCGGGCGCCCCGGGCGGGTTGGGAGGCGTGTCGGGGGACGGCTGCTGGGTGTCGTCTTGCTCGATCATGTTCGATTCGACCTGATGCGAATGGGGTGTCTCAGAGATTCATCGCCGCGGGCTGCTGAGCCTGATGCGGATGATCCGCCCCGCGGTAGACCTTGAGTTTCTTGATCATCTGCCGGCCGAGGCGGTTTTTCGGCAGCATCCGGCGGACGGCGTCCTCAACGAGCTTGTCCGGTCGACGATCCCGCAGCGAGGCGTAGCTCTCGGCCCTCAGTCCGCCGGGATAGCCGCTGTACTGAAGCCGGAACTTATGCTCGGCTTTGCGTCCGGTGAGATCGACCTTTTCGGCGTTGGTGACGACGACGTAGTCGCCGCAATCGACGTGCGGGGTGTACTCCGGGCGATGCTTGCCCATGAGGACGGTGGCGATTTCCGTCGCCAACCGACCGAGCACCTTGCCCTCGGCGTCGACATGATGCCAGCTGGCGCTGACGTCATCGCGTTTGGCCATATACGTCTGACGGGGCATCGTGACTGTTCCTTACTCGTCGAACGGACCGGATTCGATGAACTGGCCGGCCACGCCTGCCGACGGCTCCGGCGAGCACGCCGGGTATTGCGGCAGATCGTGCGTGACAGATAACATCGGCCCGCGCGTGGACGAACCACGCCCGGGCGAACAGGCCAGCATATCACCCGCCCTGACGATGTCAAGCAACTGCCCCGACCGGGCCGGCTTCAAACCGATTCGTGCGGCTGGTCGGTGGTTGGTACGAGCAGGGCGAGGTACTCTCGGTTGCCCCCCGCTGACAGCGAATTACTCTTGCCGGGCTGGCCATCTCTCTTTTGCTTCCGGCGCCGTCGACTGCTCTTCGAACCGGTCAGTGGGGACACTACCCACTGCGCAACGGTGACGCCGAAGGACGGCATCTCGGCGAGAACCTGGTCGAGCACCTGCCGAGACGCCGCCTCGTCCAGGCCGCCACGGTACTCGCCGGCCGACTGGCCGGTGCCCGCCTGTTCATAATGCGGCTTGATGAGGGAAATGATACGGCCTTCCGGTTTGAGCCAGCGAAGTGCCGCGGGAACCGCGTGCCGCTGCCGCGTCCATCCCAGGTCTACGACGACCAGGTCCACGGCCTCGTGCGGCTCGACGTGCAGGGCGTTCGTGCGTTCCAGCACGGTCACGCGGCTGTCAATCCGAAGCGGGTACGCGAGCACGCCGTACCCCGTCTCCACCGAATAAACATGATCCGCGCCGTGCTGGAGCAGGCAGTCGGTGAATCCGCCGACGTTGCTGCCCAGATCCGCGCAAGCCAGACCGCTGACGTCCACGCTGAACGCGTCGAGCGCATGGGCGAGCTTGCGGCCCGCCCGTGAGGCGTAGGAACGATCGGCGGCATCGGTCACGACTGCGTCCTCCCGTCAGATTCGGGCCGGCCGTCAGGACGACCGGCCGCTGCCGGAATGATACCCCCCGCCGTCCGAAGCCCCGCAGCCGGGGGTCTCCTCGGCCGGCGCGCCGCTGCCGACCGATTCGAGCTTTTCAGCGGGCAGGTGGATGGTGACCGCGACGCCGCCGGGTTCGAATGCCATGTCCAACGATCCGGCGAGATCCTGCGCCACGAGGCCTTCGATCAATTGCAATCCGAAGCCGGGCGACTCCGGCCGGGCGACCGCGTCGACGCCGGACTCACGCCAGCGAAGCGTCAGCCCAGCGTGTTCATCATCGAGCGTCCAGTCGATGCGTGTTTGCCCGGCGGCGGTGCTGAGCGAACCGTGCTTGACCGCGTTGATGGCCAGTTCGTGCAGGACCATGCCGACCGGCGAGACGGCGTCGGCCTTGAGCAGCACGTCCGGGCCGTCGACGGTGAGTACCCCGGCCGTGTCTTTCGCCGGTGGCTCGTCGTCAGATCGGGGGTGTTGATACGGCGAGATCGCCCGCATGATGAGATCGCGCAGCGGCACTGCTTGCCAGTGCAGATCAGCGAGCAGTTCATGCGACCGGGCAAGGGCGTGAACCCGGCCGATCAGCGCTTCACGCGCGTCCGCCGGGTCGCTTGTGTCATCGAGCGTCAGGCGCGTCATCGCGACCACGCTCGCCAGATTGTTCTTGACGCGGTGGTCGAGTTC
>SLJD01000311.1 GCA_007135295.1 Phycisphaerales bacterium | reverse complement strand
CGCGCTGCAGGAGCGTGTGCCGGATCGGGGCGGCAGCAGGAGTGACCGGCCGTACTCATTCAGCCGACGACTGCTCTTCATCGCGACTTGACCGCGCTGCAGTATCGGTGTGATCTGAAAGCCGCTCCAGCTCACGTTCAAGCTGGCGAACGCGCTTCGCAAGTCCGTAGAGATCGCGGCCGGCCAGCGCGTTTCGCTTGGCCTGATCGATATCCACCGCGGGAACGCCGCCGACCTTCTGTCCTGGAGGGATATCGTGGGCGATGGCTGACTTTCCGGCCGCCTGCACACCGTCACCGATGCTGAGGTGCCCTGTCACGCCGACCTGCCCGCCGAGCACGACATAGTTCCCCACCTCCACTGATCCGGAGACGCCGACAAGCGAGACAAAGAGACAATGCTCCCCGATGTGCGTGCCGTGGCCGATCGAGATGAGGTCCGCTAGCTTCGTGCCGCTGCCGATTCGGGTCTCCCCCATGGCCGCCCGCTCGATCGCGCAACCGGCTCCAATCTCGACATCATCACCAACGACGACGATCCCCGCCTGTGGAATCTTGTGGTGACGGCCCTGGTGCGTCGCGAATCCGAACCCGTCATGGCCGACGACCGTGTTCGCGTGCAGGATCACACGATCGCCCAGCACGCACCGGTCATACACGACAGCGCTCGGGTGAAGTATGCATTCGTTTCCCACCCGGGCGTCCGGGCCGACGTAGGCGCCGGGGTACAGAACGGTCTGATCGCCCACGCTCGCTCCGCGCTCCACGACGGCGTTGGGGTGCAGTCGGACGCCCTTGCCAAGCGCCGCCTCCGGGTGGACACAGGCGCCAGGGCTGATTCCATCGCCGCGATCATCCATCGGTTCCGGATGCTGACGGTATCCATGCAGCGCGACCATGGCATTGCGGAATGCGTAATACGGGTCGTCGCTGACGAGCCGACTGACGTGGTCAGGACAGGGCACCGATGGCCCGACAATGACAGCGGCGGCAGCAGTCGACGCGAGGTGCCGCCCGTATTTGGCATTCGCCACAAATGCGACCTCCTCAGGGCCAGCGGTTTCGATGGACGCACAGCCGCTGACGGTGGTTGCCCCGTCGCCGATGAGTGTGGCGTTGATCCGGCCGGCGAGTTCGGAGAGGGTTAAGGTCATCTCGGGCGCCTGAAACAGGGTCAATCGTGCGCAGTGGCGAGAAGCTATCCCCGGGGAGTGGCCCGGTCAATATCAGGGCTGCGAGTTGTAGACGGGGTCGCCCGCGGATATGCTCCGCCATCCCATGCATGGACGCCACGTGCCACTGCTGGCCTGCCTGCTCGCAGCGGTCTGGACGCTGATCGGCAGTTCGCCGGCCGCAGCCCAGATTCGAAGCGCTGACCTCGCCGATCTTCAGGATCGGCCGATTGCTGAAGTACGTCTTCAAGGCCTCGACCGAGTTGACGAGCAACTCGTGCGCAACCAGCTTCGAACGGCCGTCGGTGACCCGTTCGATCCATCGACCGTCCGCTCGGATATGGGCCGGCTCGAACGGCTCGGCGGATTCCAGGAGATCACGCCCGAGGTCGTCTTACTCGAAGACGGGTCCGTGGCGGTGACGTTCCGGCTCGTTGAGCAACCGATCGTGGAAGAAATTCAGATTGTCGGCAACCGACTGGTCGCTGACCGTGATCTGCGCGCACTGATCCGCCTCCGGCCAGGCGGGCCGCAGGATGACTTTCTCATTGAGGAAGCCATTCGCCGCATGCGGGAAGAGTATCGCGAACGGGGGCATTTCCTGACCGACGTGCGGATTGATGAGCAGGAACTTGAAGAGACCGGCGTGCTCGTCTTTCGCGTGATTGAAGGCCCCCGTGTTCGAGTTCGGGCGGTTGAGTTCGAAGGCAATGACGCATTCACGGATCGGCAGCTTTCCGCCGAGATCGGCACTCGAACCGCGATCTTCCTGTTCCGGCGTGGCGAGCTCGATGAACAACAGATCTCTGAGGACATAGCATCCATCAACGAGTTCTACCGCGATCGCGGTTACCTCGATGTACGGGTGGACCGGCGTATCGAGATCAGCCCGGACAATCGGGAAGCGATCATCACGTTTCTGGTCGACGAGGGGCAGCAATATCGGCTACGAAGTGTCGACAGCGAGCCGATGGGTTCGGTGAACGACCAGCAACTCGAGGTGTTCGCCCGGGAACAGATTGCCGCCATGATCGAGATCCGCCCCGGCGATGTCTACAGCCGAGGCAAGATCCGCCGCAGTCTCGACGTGGTCCGTCGCGCGTACAACCGACTCGGATATGTGGATGTGGAGACGAGGACCTATGAAGTTCGGACGGGCGACGAGCCCTTCGTGGATCTCGTCATCGAGATTCACGAGGGCCAGAAGGGGGATGTCGGCCTGATCACGATTGCGGGAAACACGCTTACCAAGGACAAGGTTATCCGCCGGGAGATGCGCCACCTGCAGCCCGGCCGGCCGCTGGACAGCGCTGAGATCGAGGAAGCCGAGCGAAGGATCCGGAACACACGACTGTTCAATGACGTCCGCATCACTGTGCAGGACCCTGAACCCGAGGATCCGGAGCGACGGGACATTCTCGTTGAGGTTCAGGAAGCCAATACGGGATCCGTCAATTTCGGCGCAGCGGTCGGTTCGGACGCCGGCGTGCTGGGCCAGTTTTCTGTCCAGCAGGATAATTTCGATATCGCGGATTTCCCCGAGTCCTTTGGCGAGTTGATCCGGGGCCGGGCCTTTCGCGGTGCCGGCCAGCAGTTCTCCTTTGCGCTGGAGCCCGGGAATCGCATAAGCACGTATTCGGTGAATTTCACCGAACCACACCTCTTCGATACCGACACCTCTCTGAACGTCGGCGCGTTTCTTCGCGATCGGGTGTTTCGCAGATACGATGAAGACCGCCGGAACCTGACGCTGGGACTCGGGCGACGTTTCGGCGACATCTGGAGGGTCAACCTCAATACACGCTTTGAGCGGATTGAACTGAGCGACATCGATGAGCGCGCCGCCGTCGACGTGTTCGACGCCCGCGGGCCGGACACGATCACATCCGGCGGCCTCAGCCTGGTTCGAAGCACCGTAGGGACGATCCACCGGCCCGGCCGCGGAAGCCGCCTTGAGCTTTCGCTTGATCAAGCCGGGCTGATGGGCGGTGATCACACGTTCACCAGCGCCAGCGCCGAGCACACCATATTTCTGACGCTTGACGAGGACTTTCTAGGGCGGCGGTCGATTCTTCGGCTCAACAGCCGTGCATCCTACATCTTTGCCGGTGATTCGCCGGTGTACGAACGGTTCTACCTGGGCGGCCGCTCATTCCGCGGCTTCGCGTTCCGCGAGATCAGCCCCAAGGGCATCCGGGCGGACACCGGCGAAATCGGTAATGATCCGGTCGGTGGCGACTGGCTGCTGTTCCTTGGTGCCCAGTATGAGGTCCCGCTCTGGGAAGAGATGCTGACCGGTGTCGTGTTTGTCGACTCTGGAACCGTAACGGACAGTCCCGGCATTGATGACTTCCGCGTCTCGGTCGGGACCGGAGTGAGGCTGTACATTCCGGCTTTCGGGCCGGCTCCGATCGCGTTCGACCTTGCCGTTCCGGTCAAGCGTCGCCCGGGCGACCGCAGTCAGCTGTTCAGTTTCAGCGCCGAGTTGCCTTTCTGACGTGGAGCGAGCCCGGGAATGTGGTACCCTTGCG
>SLJD01000237.1 GCA_007135295.1 Phycisphaerales bacterium | reverse complement strand
GCTGAGGTCACTGAGCAGCCACGTTGCCGTATCCCCCACGTCTGATCCGGTGACATTGCGGCGAAGTGGGGCTTTTTTCTCGACCCAGTCGAGGATGTCACCGAAGCCGCCCACTGCCATCGCTGACATCGTGCGCAGCGGCCCGCCAGAGATCGTGTTGACGCGGATGTTCTTCGGGCCGAGTTCGTGAGCGAGGTAGCGTGTCGATGATTCAAGAGCCGCCTTGGCAACGCCCATGACGTTGTAGCCGGGAACCGCCTTCTCAGCACCGTAGTAACTCATGGCGATCATCGAACCGCCCTCAGCCATCAATGGCGCAGCACGGCTGGCCATGGCGACGTAGGTGTAGGCGCTGATGTCCATCGCCTCAGTAAAGACTTCACGTGGCGTCTCGGTGAACAGGCCGTCTTTCAGCCAGTCCTTGTCCGCGTAGGCGATGGAATGGACCAGAAAGTCAATTGTGCCAAAGTCATCGGCGATTCGCTTGAAGACGCGATCGATATCCTCGTCCGAGCCGGCATCCATGGATTCAAGCCAGGGGTCGCTCAATTCGAGCGATTCGAGTGTCTTCTCAACACGGCGCTTCATCTTGTCACCCGGCAGGTGCGTAAAGAGGCATTCCGCGCCATTTTTTATAAGGGATTCGGCAATCGAGTAGGCGTAACTCCGATCATTGGCTACGCCGACCACCAAGCCGCGTTTGCCTTCCATCAGGGCCATGTCATCCTCCTGTCAGATCGCTGCAAAGGCCAGAGGGTACCGGCGAGCCGGCGAGTCGGCCAGTCGTTGCAAGGGAAGCTTGAGAGCTTCCGGCACATCTCAACAGGGGCGGCACGCGAGTACAAGTCAGCGGCTACCACTCGTCGCCGAGACGGCGCGGCCAGTGATCATCGGGAGGCGGCGCATCGCGGTCACCGTCCGGGCGGATGTGATCAAAGAGCGACTCTTCCATCTTGTCATACATGATCCTGCCATCGACGACCGTCCACCGCACGTGGGTCATGTAATGCATCAGATCCCCGTCAGTTATGATGAAATCGGCATCCTTGCCGACCTCGATGGAGCCCACTCGGTGATCGATCCCAAGTATTCTGGCCGCGTCAATGGTGATTGATCGTATGGCCGCCTTGTTGGAAAGGCCGCCACGGACCCCAAACGCCGCTTCCATCGGCAAGTGCATGAGGTCGCGGCCGGCAAGACCGCCGAACGATATCCCTGAGCGGCGCGGAACGATCGCCACCGGGACGCCGTGCTCATGCAGGATTGCGGCATTCTCGATCGAAGAACCGTTGGGACGAAGCAGCCTCTCATCCCGGTCGACGCGTGTCCGCGGCGTGACGATGGCCTTAAGCCCCGCCCTCGACATCTGCGGGGCGACGGTCCATCCCTCGCGGGCTCCGGAGATAACGATCTGGATGCCATAATCCTCTGCCAACTCACAGAGTTGCAGGATTTCATGGGCCGTGTCAGCCGAAGCCAGAGCGGTCAGTTCGCCTTGGAGGAGTTTGAGATAACGCTCATTTCGGCCACGAATCCATTGGTCGTCCGGCTCCTCAGATTCGAGGCCACGGGCCTCGCGGCGTTCGTGGGCTTCCACTTCCCGAAGGTATTCAAGGATTCGGTCAAAGGCCTGCCGCAAATCCCGCCGCCCGCGAGGGTTTGAAGTGGTATACCTCAGGTTTTCGAACAGGTCTTCTTTGACAACAAGTTCGTCAACCGTACCGAGCTTGACTTTCGCCGCGGTGGTCCCCGAGACGGTGGTTGTGATACCACCGGCCAGCGCTGCCGTCGCGGTCAGTGAATAGACGTCTGTCGTGTCCTCGACAGGGTCACGTCCGACGATGCCGAAGCTGTCAACTGCGACGAGGCCCGGGTAGACACGGTAGCCGGCTGCGTCGATTCGCTCCGCCTCGTCCGGGATTTGCACATGTCGCCCGATCTCCTCGATGACGCCGTCCTTTGTCAGGATCGTGACCTCATCCAATATCGGGCCGGAAACCGTATGCACCTGTCCTCCGGTGATCGCGAGATAACGGTCCCGGTCTTCGTCGCTTTCGCCGTCCGGGTCGACTTCTTTCTCAGGTGCACCTTCCTCGTCGGCCGGGTCAGATTCCGGTTCTTCCTTGGGATCGTCGGAATCACTCTCCGCGACCATGCCTGCCAGGATGCTGATGGACCGTTCACCACCGCCGGCCAGTGCGAGCGGCGCGGGCATTGCGAGAGCAGCAATTAGGCACCAGAGCAAGAGCATCAAACGGCGCTTTAAAGGACTCATCGGTTGCCTGCCTCCCAGACCACTTCCCCGCGAATCATTACTCGGTGGACACTGGAGTGTCCATCAAACGGATCGCCGTCCAGGAACACAAGATCACCCGACTTGCCGTTCTCGATCGTACCAAGCTGGTCATCGACTCCTGCGACCCTTGCTGGATTGAGGGTCAACGCACGGATGGCATCTTCACGATCAAGCCCGCTTCGCACCATGTCCGCCAGTTGAACCCGAAAGTTCGCCAACGCAGAGCGAGAGTCACCGGTAGCTACTGCCGCCACTTCAACGCCGGCCGAGAACAACTCCCCCATGACATTGTAACGAATGACAGTGTTTGGAAGCACCCGAAGCGTCGGGGCAGTCAAGACGATCGCGTCCTGTTCAGCGATCTCATCGATGGCATGATGAAGGTCCCGGGTGCCCGAGGAGACATGAAAATTGCGGGCAAAGTCGTCGAACTGCGCAAGGACGTCCATTAGATGAATGAAGTCTGAAGCGCTGCTGATCTCGATCATTGCCAGCACCCCCGGTTCGCCTCGCAGCAGATCGACGAGCGGCTGAACCTGCTCGTCGATCTCGGGTGGGTCAAAGACTTTCGGCTCTTCTTCATCCGGGCCAGAGTCTTCGTTTTCGCCGTTCGAATCCTCGTTCTCCGACTCCTCTTCTTCTTTCGCTTCCTGCTGCCGCTCGGCCATTTCCTGTTCCCACTCCCGACGGGCCTGCTCAACCTTTTCGATCTCCGACTCAGCCCGTCGCAAGGCATTTCTCATGACCCGCTTATCACGACCTGGGTTTGTCATTCCAATCCGCAGATATGCATGTTCCCGGACCAGGCGATCGGCCTCCGGCCCGGCGGTGCGAAACACGGCCGCCCGGCCCGGCAAGCCGGTCCCGCTCGGGATATACGTTGCCGCGGTAAAACCACCTTCGAGCATGCGATCAAAATCGATCTGCTCGAGATAAACCTCATCCATGACGCTGAGATGCGCGTTCAGACCGGAGCGACGGTAACCCGGAAGCCCGTACCGTGTGCGGGGATGAACAAAGCCGGGCATCACCGTTTCGTCCTGAGCATCGACGACAGTTGCGGTTCGCGGGTACTCAACACGGCGGCCGACTGCAGCAACATCACCGTCGACGATGACGACCTGCCCTCGATCGATTTCCTCACCAGTGCCTGTAATGACCCGGCCGGCCTTTACGACCACAACCTCTTCATCAACAGCCAAAGCTGTTGACTGAAAAATCAGCATGAGCAGTGAGGCAAGCAGAATAGTGGGTTGCGGGACGTGGGTCATCATAGGCTGACTACCTCAGAAGAGACGCTCGTCATCGGCGTCATACACAATGCGGCCATTGATCACTGTCATCAGATTGGCTGATCGAGGATCGATCGGATCGCCGGTCCAAATGCTGAAATCCGCATCCTTGCCGACTTCGATGGTCCCGATCTGATTGCCCATGAGCATCGCTTCCGCGGGAACCTTCGTGATGCCACGCAATGCCTCGTACGGCGTCCAGCCGTACCAGCATGCCATCGCAGCCTGGTATGTGAGTTCCTCTTGCGGAACAACCGGAGCATCCGTATTGATTCCCAGTTCGGTTACCCCCCCCTGCCACCACCGTGCCGCAACGCCGTGAATCTTTCGCTGGGTATTATCGAGGTGGAACTGGCGCGGCCCGACGACGGCCTGAACCTGGTCCATCCCGGCTTCAAGCACCAACGGTGCGACCTTCCACGCATCGAACGTGCCGTGCGCAATTACAGTGTGGACATCAAGGTGTTCAGCAAGCATGTCGATGGTCGTCATGACCACCTGGTACATCTGCGTATGAACCGAGGCGATGTACTCTCGCTCGTAGAGTCCTCGGAAATCGTCATAAATCGGGTCGAACAAGGGTCGTTCGTCGAGTTCCCCATCTTCCCATGCCTGCCAGCGCTGGTGGTATTCAAGCGCCTGCTCCATGGTTCGGCGGGTGTTGTAATTCATCATTGTGCGTCCGACGCCGTACCAGTATCGTTCCGGATTGCCGGCTTGGGCGATCTTGAGTGATCCCGGCGATCGAACCACCATGTCATCCACACCGGGGCCATCGAATTTCACAATCGTTCCAAAGCCGGTCAGGTTCGTGCCGCTTCCTGGAATCAACAGTGCTGTTGTAACACCGCCGGCTCGAGCTCGCTTGACGTTTTCCGTTTCCGGAACAACGGTTTCAAGTGTCCGCAGTCCCGGATTGGTCAGATAAACAAGATCGTTCAGGTCCCCGAGTGACCCGGCGGTGTGATTGTGCAATTCGACAAGACCTGGTGTCAGCCAGGCCTGAGGCTTTTCGACCACTTTCGCCTCATCAGGGATGTCGAAGTCACGAGCACGTTCGATCGCCTCGATCCGGCCATCGCGAACAAGCACGACAGCGTTATTGATCACGCGGTCGTCAGAGTCAAATGTAATGACCTTCCCCACACGGAATGCGACGAGGCCATTGTCACCTGCGGCATTCGCGGGAGACATGGCGCTGACAATCAACAACATGGAGACAGCAACGCAGAAGACTGTGAGCGTTCTCATGGCAGAAGTTCCTCGCCATTCACAATGACCCGGCGAACGGAAGAGCCCGCGTCGAATGGATACCCCGTAAAGATAACCAGATCGGCGTCAAGTCCGGGAGCAATGCGCCCAATTCGATCTTCGAGGCCGTACATACGTGCGGCATCGATCGTCATAGCCTGCAGAGCGCGTTCTGGAGACAGACCACGTTCAACAGCAAACAGCCCGAGTTCAAGCAGTGATCTCGCTCCATCCTCGGCGCCACTTTGGAAACCGAAACGGATATTCCGCCGAGCCAGATCAATACTCCGATGGTGCGGCTGGCCATTGCGCATCTCGACGGCCTTGGCGTGAAGAATGATCGGAATGTCATCTTTGCGCAGTCGCTCAGCATGAACCAGTGCATCATCAGCGTTCACAAGCACAACAGAAATGTCAAAATCGTCGAATTCACCGATCAGATTGAGCGCAGCTTTGATCTGAGCTGCCGTATCGGCTTCGATAATCAGCGGAATCCTCTCTTCCAGGACAGCGCGAAGCGGTTCGAGCGATTCATTCACTTCTGGAGCAGTCGGCCTACCATCATCATCACGTCCTCGTCGACGCTGAAGGAGTACCTGAACGTCAGCCTCCTTTTCGATCCGTTCCATCTCGAAATTGACGGTCATGCCGGCAAGCTCAATCGTCCCGATTGCCGACTCCTCCTCCAGCTCGCCCTCAAACGTCGGAATACCCATGCCACCGGTATCGACTTCAATACGGCCTGAGATAGTCTCGCCGTCGATCTCACCGATGATTTCATGATCAACGGGTTGAGGGAGTTCAATCACCTGACCGCGAAACGTATCGCCGTCACGCTGTACGGCAACACGTCCACTGGCAGGCTCGACAATCGGCGCGCCGAAGATTCGGCCTTCCCAGATGCCGGAGATTGGGTCCGGCTCGCCGGTTATCACCGTTTCTTCTTCGGGTTCCATTTCTTCCGGTTCGGCCTCTACCTCATCGCGCCGTTGCTTCCATTCCTCAAGTTCACGTTCGTATCGCTGCCACGCTTCCAGGTACTGCCGTGCCGCGTCCAACCGCGGTCTCAGTCGCCCAGGTACGGCTGCGGGATCCGTGTTCCCGAGTTCGAATGCGACGCCGGCAGTTTCCTGGAGCACTCGATCGGATCGACTTTCGCCGAGCGTCTTGATGGCGGCGACGCGCGACCCCTGACTTGACTGGTTGTAGGGAGTCATCATGACGGTCGTCACACCAGCGCGAGCGACGCGGTGATCTGCATACCCAGACGCACCAATCAGTGGCGCGAGTGACAACTGCGGGCCGGCTGCGCTGGTGTCTCCTTCAAGTCCAAGATGACCGCGAGAGTCAATGAGACCCGGTGTCACGAATGCGCCGGGCGGGACATTAATGACACGGGCATAAGGGGGATGTGCAACACGCCGGCCAACCTCAGAAATGCGACCGTTCTCAATCAGAATGCTGCCGTCTTCCAAGTACTCGTCCGGTCCAAGCCAAATGGTTCCTCCTCGTACTACCATCGTGTCATACTCACCACCTGCACGGTACTCAACATGGCCCCGTACATACACTCGCTGGACATGCGAAGAGGTGGCAAGGGGATCGCCGGTCATGACTAGCAAGTCCGCATCACGCCCGGGCGAGAGACTCCCGATGCGATCGTCGACTCCGAGTATCCGGGCCGGCACGGAGGTAACTGCGCGAAGTATCTGCTCCGCGCTCAGACCTGCCCGTTGTGCGACAGCGGCTGCGAGCCGGAGGTCGGCCAGCTGATCATCCGCTCGTGTTGCCAGCGCCAGTTCAAGGTCCTTAATGTCTTTCAGCTCACGGAGATCGTGCTCAAGTGCACCAGAATCGTCGCCGAGATCCCGGTCGGCGGCGCGGAATGATGCGGGCAAGGTGTATACGAGCGGAAACCCGGCATTCGAAATCCTCTCCGCGACCGATGCGGCTTCGGCTCCGCCTACAAGGTATCCCGAACGCTCGTGAGCGGTCAGAAACGTAACAGCACTGCCGATGTCAACAGCCCGGTCTGCCGCAACGCGAATCGGCAGATCGTCCAACCATGCATCACGAAGCGCAGCCCTGTGGCGATCGTACACATCGGACACATCGTCATTCAGGGCGGCTTCGATGGCCTCCTTTAATGCAAGTCGCTGGCTCAGACGCGTTGTCGGCCGCTGTGGTTGCTGCGGCATGATCTCCTGGTCTGATGCCGGCGGAACAAGCTGCTCCTGAATGTCTGGCGGCTGCAGAGATGACGCGCCAAGTGTCACCATCAGGTCGGCACTCTTTCGCAGAATCCGGTTACCAGGTGATCCGCCAAGGCGAACAACGGCGCCCTGCCCGCTGAGCAGCCGATGCCTCCCCGGCTCGAGATGGACAGTTGTCACGCCCGCTGCGAGCGCACCTTGGTAATCGCCGAACCGGTCAAACGCATCAATCGCACGGTACCCGGCACCGATTGAATGATCACCGCGGTGACTCCCCGCGAGCGATGTCGCCGCATTCACCAATCCCGGCAACACTGTTGCTTCCGGCATGTGGACCACCGGCAACTGATCCGGCAATTCGACGTCACCGTATGAACCAACGGCTTCAATGCGCCCATTGCGAATAATGATCACGCCGTCTTCGATACGCCACGGCTTCCCCTCGGCCACCGGGAGCAGTGTCCCGGCCCGCAAGACGAACGAGTCGCTGTGGCCAGACTCGGCATGCGACACTCCGGTTGCTGCCAGAATGAGAAGGGCAATGATTGCTGAGAGGCGTCCTGACGCTCTCATGCATCGGCTCCTGCATCGGATGCCTGCTCACCAGATTCCCGATCGGTTTTCGTATCGCCCTCGTCGGGATCAGGTCCGGGATCGATGACTTCATGCCCTTCCCGTTCCAGGCGAAGCAACTTTTGAAGGCGATGGTCGCGGTCACGCTCGTACGCAAGCACGCCATCAATGAAAACCTGCTCCACCCAGGAGTCGAAGTCCAATGGGTCCCCGCTGAATACAACGATGTTCGCACGCTTTCCCGGTTCAATCGCGCCGAGGTCATCCTCAAGTCCAAGCATCTTGGCCGGATAGTATGTGATTGCCTTGAACGCAACTTCGCGAGGCAGGCCCTCTCGAACACAGATCGCAGCCTGGTAATTGAGGTATCGTTCCGCCATCGATGCCGATGGATTCGGTTGCAGCGCGAACTCAAGTCCAGCGTCATGAATTATCCGGGGAACAAAAACCTCCTCAATTTCGCCGGTCATTGGATCTCGCGACCGGTGATACAGGGAAGGATCAAGAACGACAGGGCGTTGGGCGTCTTCCAGTTCCGTGACGGCACGGTGCGCCTCGTTTCCGAGCACAAGAATTGATGAGTCAAGAATTCCCAGATGGCGGGAAAACTCCACTGCAGGCCCGACATCGGTCGCGCGGCCGGCGTAGAACCACGCGGAAAGATCGCCACGCAGAAGACGAACGAGGTTGCGCTGCTTGTCGCTGAAGTCGCTGTCGCGTAGCAGTTCCCGCCCTTGTTGCCTGGCTTCCCCAGGACCAACATCGATGTTTTCGTCTTCTTCGAGCGATTCTTCATACTTTTCTTCGGCGAGGCGGTTGAGTTCATGTTCGAGCTTCGCGAATGCTTCCCGCAATTCGAACATCTGGCTGATTCGATCCGCGCCGGAACGTGGTGTCACAGCGAGCTTCAGGCCGACTTCCGGTTCTACTGTCATCTCGTCAACACTCAAGCCGATCGGCCGAACGACACGGCTCAATGCGCTGACGACCGTGTTATTGCCTTGCATGACGTGAACTGAGGTGATTCCATCTCGCAGTGAATTCTCGAAGAACAGTCGTGACGGATCAATGGCGTCATAAACGTTAAGGAATGGAACCACTGGGACATTTTCGTTCGGCCGGTCCAGGCCGCGGGGCGATTGTGGATCGATCATCCCGGGCATCAGCACCATGCCGGTCGTGTCGATTTCCATTGCGTCGTAAGGCAGGTCGACATCCGCTCCGACTTCGACAATTCTGCCGTGCTTGATCAGGACGGTCCCTTCCTCGATGTCATCACCGGTGACAGTTATGATTCGGCCGCCGGTGAGGGCAAGCTTGTCGGGTGGCGCAGCGGCCGATTCGACAGCAATTGATCCGGCTAGGAATGCGGCGAGTCCTGCGAGCAACACCTTCATGCAACCTGTCTCCTGAGTCACCGGAAAATACACGCTCCTGCACTCTTTGTGGCAGCCAAACAGATCATTGAGCACGGCAATCATGAATCCATTCGCCGGTCAATCACGATCCGGCCGTTGAGCATGACGACAACCGGAACCGCCCCGGCTTCATACGGCGCCTGTGACCAGACAACTAGATCAGCATGCCGGCCATCACGCAGCACGCCCACGCGGTCATCAATGCCGAGCAGTCTCGCCGGGGTCCCGGTCGCCGCCTGAACGGCGTCCTCCGGCGAGACTCCGGTTCGGACGGCGTACATCATCTGCCTGGCCAAACCGTCTTCCTCACGCAAATCTTGTGCACTGAGTGCCGTTTCGACACCGGCATCAAGAAGATCCCTCAATGTACTGAGCCGGGCGTGACGCGTCTCAGGCGTCCGGGCCCGAGGGCCACTCGGATCCATATAGATCGGGCCGAAGATGACCGGGACACGCGCTTCCAAGAGTTGGTCGATGCATCGATAGGCCTCTGTCGCCTCAAGAAGCGTGAAGGACAGGTTGAACTCGTCCGCAAGACGAATTGCAGCCTTGATGTCGTTCTGCTGACGAGCATGCATTCGGAGCGGAACATCACCTTCCAGAATGCGCGAAAGCACCGGGAACGCCAACTCGGGAGGAGTGTCGGCACCGTACACTGGCTGGTTCTTCTCGTACCGTATCGTGTCATAGAACGCCTTGCGGAACACCCAAGCAAGCCCCATTCGCGTATTGGGCCGTCGGCTCTGAGCATCAACAAGAAACCGATACGGGGGGCGGTTTCGTACGGCCCCACGAAACGAATCCGAACTGATCACGGCCGTTACCGCGTCCGCCGGTTCAAGCACTCGATCGCGAACCGGCCCTCCGGTTCGCGTAATCAACCCCTGCGGGCCGATAACCACTGAATTATCCGGCGAAGCGAAAACAGTCGTCACTCCGCCGCGAAGCAATCGCTCAAAATCGGGTGACCGAAGGTTCAATGAATCGATGACGTGCGTGTGCGGCACGACCTCTGATGACGTCTCGCTCAGTACGAGATTCGACCGGACCCCCGAACCGAAGTGGCTCCAGATATCCTCGCCGAATCCGCAGACCGGACAGATCTCGCCCTCTGCGAGTTCATCGTGACCAGCCGCAAGAGCGCAGAAGCTCGTGCCCATGCAGGCCGCACAATTCTCCGGCTCGTGCTCATCAGCGAACATCGTATGCAGAAAGTTTGTCCGCCCCTCGGCTTCTGCTTCAGCAGCGATTTCCGCGGCTCTTCGCTGCGGGACGAGACGCTCCGGCTCCACGAGTGCGTTGGCGTCAACAAGTCCGGGGGTGACAGCTGCGTCACCAAGATCAACGGTTTCCACGTCTTCCGGAACGCTGATATCACCGACGGCATCAATCCTGCCATCCCGGATCAGAATGACACCGTCCCTGATCACGTCGCCATCACCGGTATGGATTATCGCGGCGCGCAGGGCGAGAGACTGTCCTTCATCAGCGTTCACAGCAGGAGCAAACGCTGCGAGGGCGAGGAGAATGATCGCTGTCCGGATAGCCCTCGCTTCCGCACGGCACTGTTTGATGTCACTCATCATCGCCGCCTCCGGTATCGCCTTCCTCAACATCGGCGCTGAATGCTCCGTTGTTCCGAGCAAGATATTGGGCAATGTGTTCGTCTCGGTAGACGCGCATTCCTTCGACGTACACCTCAAGCACTCGCGCATCCATTCGGAGCGGATCAGCAGAGAAAAGCACCAGGTCCGCGTCATATCCATCCTGAATCCGCCCGATTCGATCTCCGACCCCGGCGACATCAGCGGCGTTCACTGTTATCGCTTGACGGGCGGCGTCTGAATCCATTCCATAACGGACGGCAAGTCCTGCACTCAGTCGCAAGGCGTCGGCCGATCGCTGCGGCGTCCGGCCAGCGATCACGATCTCACCACCTGCATTCTGCACAGCGGCCGGCGCTGCCATCTCCTCAACCGGCGAACCCGCATCATACGGGCCAACAACGACCGGCATGGTCGCATCGAGGACATCCTCAGCAACTTCCAGCAAATCGTGGCTGTGCACCACCACCGCTCCAAGGCCGTAGCTGTCAAAGAGCCGGTATGCGGCTGTCACGTCCTCACCACGATGCGCAAAAACAAGGAAATCCAGATCGCCTGCCAGCACGGCCTGCAATCTCTCATCACCACGCCCGTCACGTGCCGCCGTCAGCGCTTCCCTCGCCATCGCCAGTGCACCGGCACGAGACGTTGGCGCATGACCGCTGCGAAAGGTTGGTGGACCAAGCGAGAAAATCAACGGCCCATCCTCACGAATCACGCGAGGTCGGCCGTCAGGAGATGACGTTCGGATGACCGCCGCCGATCCACCGACGACGTTGTTGTTGCCGGGCACGAGAACTGCAGCAGTCACGCCGCCGCGAAGGACGGCGGCGAACCGACGATCGTATTCATCAAACGCCTCAACAACCCGAAGCGATGGATCAATTGGATCCGTTCGCTCGACGTTCTGCCCCGTCACGCCGAGCGTCGACAGCACATCAATCAGTCCGGGGGAAAGCACTGCTCCCGGTCGCCGCATGACCGTTTCGTCATCCACGCCTTCGTATGCATCAGCCGATTCAACGCGGACGATCTCTCCGCCTTGAAGCACTACCGCAGTATCAGTGGCAAGCGATCCGTCCGGCATGACCACCGCACCGGGAACAATCACCTGCTCCCCATTGCGGGGATCCGCCTCCGCAGATGCGAGACAAAGGCATGTGACGATCGCGGCGAACAGAAAACCAAGCGAATGTTTATGGGAAATCACGGTCGACCTCCTGCCAACTCTGAATCATCATCGGCAAGATAGACCGTGCGTCCCTGAATGAACACTCGTTGAACCCGGCTCGCCGGATCAGCCGGTTCGCCTTCCCAGATCACCAGATCAGCCGAGCCTCCGGGTTCAAGCCGCCCCACTCGATTGTCGACGCCCAGCAATTCAGCCGCCCGAGATGTGATGACTTCAATCGAGTCGATGTCAGCTGTCGTTCTCGATGCCATTGCATACGTCACCGAGGCAAGCAGTCTGGAACCGTTCGAACCAAGCCCTGCTGACCCTACGGTCCACTGTACGCCAACGTCCTCAAATGCGGCAATCAGGTCAGCCGGACCTTCCTCATCAGGCGATTGCTCCATAGCATCAAGCACGACCGGCACGCCTAGGTCTGCGAGACGCGATGCAAGACGATGGCTGCCTCGCCCGCCTTCAAGAATCAGATCGAGGTGAAACTCTTCCGCCAACTCAATCGCATTGAGCACGTCCTCTTCCCGATCCGCCCGAATACGGACCGGCAATTTGCCTTCAAGTGCATCAATCAGGATCTCATACGTGGGGTTTCGATCCGGCTCATCGGGCTTTTCGAGTTCGTCCTCGTTGGCATCATCATGGTCGCTCGGCGATTTGTCCCCGCGCCGCTGCGGCTGGCGACGCGGCGCATGAGCAGCCGCCTGCCCGTTCTCCTCGCTGCCACCTTCCTCGTCCCGCTCTTCCTCCGCTTCGCGGCGTTCTTCAAGCAGCCGTTTGTATTCGGCCAGATCGTCCTCATAGTCCTCAATGGCTTCCTTGTGCCGTTCCGCAGCACGGAAGGTGTTCCGAAGTCCATCAATGACCTGAAGCCGATCGATGGCTGGCGCCTCCGAATCCAGGTTGATCGACAGGGCCATGGGACCGTCAATCAGTTCACCGAAAGAGGCCCCTTCATGATGCTCGAGGCGAATAACAGAACCGCGAGGCCCAGTTCCTCGCTGATTGTGCGGGGTGAGATACAGTGTGGTCACGCCATGCCGCAACGTATCGACGTACCGCCGGCTGTCATAACGATCAAAGCCGTCGAACGCGACGCCTGTCGGACCGGCTGCTCCGCGATCGGTCATCCCGAGCGTGCTGCCGGCATCAAGAAAGCCGGGGGTAACGACAAGGCCTGCCCCATCGATCTGCCGCGCCTGTGGGGGGAGTTCAATCTTGCCGGCTGGTACGACTTCAGCGATGCGGTCGCCTCGGATCACGACTGTAGCTTCGTCGATCCATCGTTCGCCAGTATGCACCCTTGCACCTTCAATGGCGACAAGTTCCTGCTGAGGCACCTGGCCGAGAACAGGTGAGTACAACAGCATGACCGAGCCCGCAATCCATGCCGACACTGACCTGAGCACCGGGACACAGCATCTGCAGCTCCGGCGCAGCCGAAATCCAAACAGATCAATCATGGTGAAAAAGGATACCGGAAGCCTGTAAGCAGTTCCAGTCCGCTCCAGTGAATTGTGAGTCTTGAACGCCCATGTTCACTACTTGTACATCCTTCGCGTTCCATCGGTTGCAGACCAGTTCCCTCTCCAGCGAAGGGACTCCGCAGCCCGGGCGGTTAGCGAGACCATCGTCGGCGCAGCGAGTCACGGCCCCACGGCTCCCACATGAAGCCGAGAGGCCGGCCAGTTATCGCACTGTTATCGCACTGGGGGGGGTAACCGGCGAGGATACAGTTGCGAACGGCGTTTGGCGGGCCCTCACCGCTGATCAATCGGCGCGTATGTCACGCCGTGCGGGCCGGTGTACTCGCACCGCGGGCGAATCAGCTTGTTGTCAGCCAGTTGCTCCATGCAATGGCCGGTCCAACCGGCGATCCGGGCCATGGCAAACATTGGGGTGAACAGGTCAATGTCGAGACCAAGCGACTTGTAGGTCGTCGCGGAGTAAAAGTCGACGTTCGGGTAAATTCCGCGAGCAGCAACCGCGTCATTCATGACCTGCTCGATCTTCGTGCTCATCTC
>SLJD01000245.1 GCA_007135295.1 Phycisphaerales bacterium | reverse complement strand
TCATGCCCTACGGTTCCATACGGTCCATTGACGGCGCGGTTGCGGCCGCGGGATTGCCCGCCCCGGGCAGAACCTGAATCGATACGGCCGCAATCGGCCACCGGTTTTTGCAACCTGTTCCCTGCCAGGGACTTCCGCCCCTCTGTCACACACCTGTGCTTGATCCGGTCTGACGGGCCGCCGAACCACGCCCGGCCCGCTACAGTGGGTGGCAATGACAGGTCTGCTTACATTCCTCGGCGTCGCGTTCGGACTTCTTGTCATCATCACCGCCGTACTGACCGGCCGCGAAATGCTCCGCCCCGCCCGCCGCTCGGCCGGGTGGGCCATCGCTCGTGGCCTGCCGTGCGATCCGGCCGACGCCGGCTACGAATACGAGCAATGGTGGGTTGATCGGCCCAAAGGCATCCGCCTGCCGGTCTGGGAAATCACGACCGCCGGGGCTGCTGAAGGCCGGCATGCAACCGGAGCACACGGGAGCAGCCAGGCCCCGACCATCGTGCTCGTCCACGGCTGGGGGCAGGGCCGCATCGACATGCTCGGCCGGATGCTGCCCGCGTGGATCGACCGGGCGGAACGGTTCATCCTGTATGACCAGCGCGGACACGGTGAAAGCGAAGCGCCGGGATCAAATCTCGGCGACCGGGAGGTCGATGACCTGCTGGCGCTGCTTGAGCACCTCGGCGACGGGCCGATCGTACTCGTCGCGTATTCGATGGGGGCGGTCGTTTCACTGGCCGCCCTGTCGGAAGATGCTGAGGCCCACCGACATGTCGCCGGCGTGTTCGCATACGCGCCGTACGCGGACTTTCATGAGTCGCTCTGCGCACGGCTCCGACAGATGCGACTGCCGCGGCGCCCGGTGACGGATCTCGCACTGCTGTTTCATCGAGTGCGGGGTATTCGACCGCGCAGCTTTCACGGCGATGAACTTGCCCGCATCGATGTCCCGGTGACGATTTTGCACGGCGTGGAGGATGAAATCTCGCCGATCGAGCACGGCCGTTTCATCGCCAGCCACATCCCGGGGGCGACGTTGCACGAAGTGCGTGATGTGGGCCACACACTTGAAGCGTTGCTTCAGTGCGACCAGCACGACCCGGCGGCTGAAGCGTTCATGAACCGGCTCGCCGACCGCCCGGCCCAACCGGCTGCATCGAGCACGTAAGCATGTCAGCCGCGTTGTCGCAACCGTTGGCGCAGCGGTCAGTCAAGCACGGCGGCATCACCGGTCACCATCCGGCGGACGAAGTCGCTGGCGAGAAAGTCGTGCGGGAAGCCGGGCGAGAAGCGGCTGGCTTCATCAAGGCGATCAAGGTGCGACTCGCTCAGTGTGATCGACAGACACCCGACGTTGTCATCGAGCTGTTTGACGCTGCGCACGCCGAGGATCACGCTCGTCACGCCGCGCCGCGTCAGCAACCATCGCAGCGCGACTTGTGACGGAGTCGCCCCGATTTCCTCAGCAACGTCTCGAACCACACCGGCGACATGGAGTTTCTGCTCGGTCAGGCCGACAAAGCGGTTCTTCTCGCCGAACGGTTTCGCCTGGCCGCTCTCGAGAAGCTTCTTTTCACGTTCGAGATCATCCCGGCCGTACTTGCCCGTCAATACGCCCCCGCCGAGCGGCGCCCACGGCATCACGCCCACGCCGAGTTCCCGGCAGGCGGGCAGAATATCGCGTTCGACGTCGCGCTTGATAAGGTTGTAGTGCCCCTGCGTGGCGATGAACCGGGAGAGCACGTTGCACTCGGCAAAGGTGTTGAGCTGAGCAATCTTCCACGCGGGCGTGTCGCTGATGGCGATGTAGATCACCTTGCCCGATCGGACGAGATCATCGAGGCCGCGCATCACCTCATCGACCGGCGTGGTGAAGTCCCACGCGTGAAGCCAGTACAGGTCGATGTAATCCGTCTCCAGCCGCTTCAGTGACGCCTCGACGGAGCGGACCATGTTCGCGCGGTGGTTGCCAGCCTGGTTCGGGTCACCGTCCCGCGTCTTGAGCGAGTACTTCGTGCCGATGATGAAGTGCGCGCGGTCGGCTTTCGTGAAGTCGCCGATCATGCGCTCGCTCGTGCCTTCGGTGTAGAAATCGGCGGTGTCGATGAAATTGCCCCCCTGCTCGGCGTATCGGTCGAACATCGCCCGGCAGGTGTCCCGGTCCGCGCCCCACCCCCATTCGGTGCCGAACGTCATCGCGCCGAGACAGAGCGGCGAGACCCGTAAACCTGAACGGCCGAGCAGGCGATACTCGTTCAGCGCAGCCGGGAGGCGATCGGGCGACGGTTCAAGACAGTGTGACACAACGGCTCCTTCCTTCCCAAACCAGTACCGACGCTCCGTTTCAGCACCATGGCGTCGGCGCGTGCGATCATCGTAGCAGTGCATCAATCGAGTGCATCAGCGTATCAGGCTGCCCAGGATTCAACCATTGGCGGCGCAATCAGGCCATGACGGGGGTGCCGTCACCTGAAGCGGGCGCGATATCCGCCAGTCGCTGACGGGCGATCGCCACGGCCTGCTCGCTGCGGTCGATGCCGACCGACGCGCGGCCGAGCCGCCGGGCCGCCACCAGCGTCGTCCCGCTGCCGCAGCACGGATCAAGCACCGCGCCGTCCGGCGGGCAGCACGCGCCGATCAGCAGTTCGAGCAGGGCGAGCGGCTTCTGCGTCGGCCAGCCGACACGCTCGGACGCCATGTTGTTGATCGCCGGCACGTCAAGCACGTCCGTCGCCTTCTTGAACTGCCCGCGCAGGCGCTCGCTCGTCGCCTCGACGCGAGGCGGCTCGAAGCAATACCCGTCGCTCCGCGCGTAGAACAGAATGTCATCGTGCTTGCGGGCGAAACGCCGCGGCGATGAGCCGCCCAGGCCGTACTGCCAGATCAGGTGATTGACGAATCGCTCCGGACCAAGCAGATCATCGAGCATCAGCCGAAGGTGATGGCACGTCCGCCAGTCGCAGTGCAGAAGGATGACCCCGTCCTCATGCATGCAGTCAATTGCCCGGCTGACGCGCAACCGAAGCCACTCGAGGTACGCCGGGATGTCCGGCCAGGTATCCTCGAAGCGCCCGTTCGATGCGCGGTGCGTCCGGCCGGTGTTGAACGGCGGATCGAGATACACCAGCCGGAAGCCTTCGGCCGGGGTGGCGATCCGGTCAAGCACGTCGAGGCAGTCGCCGAGATGCACCTCGGCGGGGCAGGCGTCGGAGCATGGCAGTGAAGCAGCGTCGGTCATTCCTCACTGGTCGCCCGGGTCGAGTCCGTACCGTCAGCGCCCGACTCGCCTTCGATGAGCCGGTGCAGGTCGACGATCGCCTCGCGCAACTGGTTCACCTGCCCGTCGAACGAGTCGCGCTGCGCCACCGCGTCGAGCGCTTCGCTGCACCGTTCGACGACGCGGTTGACCGCCGCGTCATCGAGCGAGCCGCGCATGAACCGCCCGCCCATCTCCTGGCAGATGTAGTCGAGCACCGTGTCGCCGGCGTCGGGGTCGGCGGCCTGCAGGCATCGCACGAGCCGGTCCACAGGATTGGGCTGCGCCCCGGAGAGCATGCGGTTCACCTGCCGCGTCGACACGCCGAGACTGTGCGCAAACTGCTTGACGCCAACGCTGATCACGAGTCGGCTGAACTGCTCTCTTGCTTCCGGCGCCATGGCGCCGTCATGCCCGTCATGCTCCATCGCGCATCCCGCTCCGCGTCAGACCGTCATCCCGATTGAATCTC
>SLJD01000006.1 GCA_007135295.1 Phycisphaerales bacterium | reverse complement strand
TCGATCACCCGCCCCCGGCCGATCTTCTCCGCCAGTCGGCGGGCGCGTTCAACCTCCGGCAGTTCAGGCATGAGGGGCCATCATTCCGGTCAACGCTTCGAGTGAAGGGAATGCAGTTCCTCATCATCCGATCGCAGCACCGTGTCATCGTCATCGGACTCGTCGATGCGGAACGCGACGGACGACAGGCGGGGCGAATCCGGCTGCAGGACGAGCACCTCCCCCTGAATCGCCCACGAACCGCGGTGCCGGCTGAGGCGGACGAGCGGCGGCTCCCCGTCCTCATCAGCGGGAGTGAAGACATACCGCTGGTCAGCCGTCAGGGAGAGTTCGCCATCCGGACCGGACCACGCGCCGATCAGGCGATCCTCGAGCACTTTCGGCGGCTGCTCAATGCCAAACATCGGCTCGCGGCCGGGCAGGATGATCGCGATCTGGCCGTTGATCTTGTCCAGTGAAATCCGGCGGGAATCCGTTGTGCCCCGGCGGTACGGCTGGAAGACGAGGTATGCATAGCTCGGCTGGTGCCAGCGGCCGCGCTCCTGCAACGCGTGATAGCGGTTGGTCGCCGGGTAGATCGTGTAGCTGCCGGATTCATCGAGCCGCAGCAACTGTCGGCCGTTCGACCACCATCGTGAAAGTTCGTATTCATCGGTCGGATCAAAGTCGAGCGGGCCGTGCACCATCGGCTCCGATTCGGCGGCCCTTGGAGAACATCCGGGCTGGCCGGCCACCATGACGAACAGTCCGATGACCATCGTGGCTGTCACGAACATCCGTGTTGTGTATTTCAATTGGATCGGCATGGCCAGCATCTCCCTTCCGGCGGCATCGGACGGCAATCCCCGAGACGTGTGACGTGCGACGGAAAGCCCAACCGTGAGTGCCCGGGCGATGAACAGCATTCTACCGAGCGGCAGAGGTGTCGCGACAAAAAAAGGCGGCCGCCGGTGAAGGCGGACCGCCCCTTGGGACACGAACCGGTGATCTGCCAAGCGTTGGGGAAACACTTGCACGGAGAACCGGTGTCGTGAGAAGCTTGGCTAAAGCGGCTCGACAGCCCGCTCAATTCATCTCTGGGAAAACGTTCGCTCCTCTTGCAGGAGCCTGCCGCATCGGCCCCACCTCGATCTCTTCTTCGGCAGGCTCGCCCCTCTCGTCCTCGAATCGCGGAGATTCAAAGGCCCGGCGGGCTCCTCAGGATGCCTGCCATTGACACTCTATGCAAACAGCGGCCCGCCCGGCTCAAACCGCCCCCAACACACGCCAGTATCGTGACACGGAGTATCACATGCAACCCCGAGCGTGCCGCGATTCGGACAGAGGCCGACAAATTCGTCCCTGCAGCGGCGGCCAACGCTGTTCACGAACTCCCATCGGCGGGCTGGATGTACCGGGGGATGAGTTCATCGGCCTGTGGCTCCATCCGCCGAGTCACCGCTGCGTTGAACCGCTCCGGCAGTTCCGACTCTGCCAGCCGGTCAAACCAGAATGCGAGAACCGCCTCAGCGACCGCCGACGGGGGATCGGAGCCATCGGGCGACCAGAGGTTGTAATCCGCCCACGACAGCTCGAGCGTGTGCTCAGCCAGGATCCCGCTCTCATCGGTGACCTGCACATGGAATGCCCAGCCCCGTGTGCTGTCCTGTTCGTTGACAATCTCGAATACTGACGCCATCCAACGCTCCAATCGCCCGTCGCGATGCCCTACCATGCTCCTGCCGGCACGTCCGGGCTGTTCAGCGCCCCGCCAGCGATCGGCTCGGAGCGCCGAAAACGGCATTGTGCAGGCCACGGCGAGACTCGGAAACCCCCACCATGATGTTTCTTCTTGAAATCATCCGACTCGGACTCAACAACCTGCGGCTGCACATGCTCCGCACGGTGCTGACCAGCCTGGGGATCATTCTCGGCGTCGCGGCTGTCATCGTCATGGTTTCCATCGGCGAAGGTAACAAGCAGGCCGCCCTACGCGAAATCCAGGCCCTCGGGGCCACGAACGTCATTGTCCGTTCGGAACGCCCACCCGAATCCCTGTCCATGGGCGAGCAGGAGCAGTCCCGCAGCATCAGTTACGGGATTACCGAGCAGGATCTGCGGCGAATTGGGACCAGTATCACCGACGCGGCCAACATCGTCCCGCTTAAGGAGGTTGGCTCCGAGGTCACGTACCGCGACAAGCGGATGAGTTCTCAGACATTCGGCACCATGCCGGAACTCATCGACGTTGCCCAGTTGCGCGTTCAGAACCGTGGCCGGTACATCACGCAGGAAGACCTTGATCAGGCTGCCCCGGTCGCGGTGATCGGCGCCGAGGTGGCAAACCGCTTCTTCCAATTGCGGGATCCGATCGGCGCAACGTTCCGCATCGATGACCGGGCGTTTCGGGTGATCGGCGTGCTTGAGCCCGTCGGCCTTGCCGGGGGCGCGGGATCGGCCCTTGTCGGCCGTGACCTCAACCGTGACATCCACATCCCGATCACGACCGCGCGAACGCTGTTCGGCGACATCATCATGCGCCGTCAGGCCGGATCGTTCTCCATGGAAGAGGTCGAGCTGTCCGAGGTCTATGTCACCGCCGCCTCCACCGAGGCCGTCCTGTCCACCTCGGAGCGTGTCGAGCGGATCATGGAAATCGGTCACCCCGACATGAGCGACGTGCAGATGATCGTGCCGTGGGAACTGCTCGAGAGCGCCCGCCGCACCGCCCTCGTCTGGAACATCGTGCTCATTTCCATCGCGGCGATCAGTCTGCTGATCGGCGGCATCGGCATCATGAACATCATGCTCGCGTCCGTCACGGAACGCACACGCGAAATCGGCATCCGTCGCGCGCTCGGCGCCACCCGTCAGCACATCACCGCTCAGTTCCTCGTCGAGACCGGTTCGCTCTCATCGGTTGGCGGGATGCTCGGGATCGTGCTCGGCGTCGGTGTATCCCTCGGGATCGGATGGTTCGTGCCCTGGCTGCTCGATCTGCCGATGTTCGCCGGCTTCGTCGAGGATGAGGTCGCCATCGAAACGCAGGTCACCGCGTGGTCGATCGTCGTGTCGTTCATGGTCGCGGCGTTCGTTGGACTTGTCTTCGGGATCTATCCCGCGATCCAG
The DNA here is from genome assembly GCA_007135295.1 of Phycisphaerales bacterium. Lineage (GTDB taxonomy): Bacteria > Planctomycetota > Phycisphaerae > Phycisphaerales > SM1A02 > SLJD01. The sequence continues at coordinate 624 of SLJD01000006.1, read as the reverse complement.
GCCAGCCGACAGGATCCGATCGTCGCGCTGCGGCACGACTGAGCGTGTCGCAGGCGATCACTCACACTCACCCCAGTTGGCCAGCAGGGTTCCGAGGTCTGCGCCGGCGACCACCCCGTCACCGCTGAGATCTTCAGGGCAGCCCTCGCATGGCCCCCATGCGGCGAGCAACTGTCCAAGGTCAGCACCGCCGACGCTACCGTCACACGTCAGATCGCCGGGACACCCGGCTTCACCAACCACCACGGTGAATACCTCAGTTTCGCTCGGCCCATGGTGCGGAGCCCGGTAGTTCGCGCCCGTCTCCGCGGCAACCTCGATGAAATACTCGACCGTTTCACCGCAGGAGACATCCGGCCATGACGCGACGTACTGCGCGCCACCGACATACGTAAGCGGCGTTTGCTCGAACTCGCCATCGCCGACTGATCGCGTGTGCAGCGTGGCGGTCGACGGGTCGAGCGGACCGCTCGTCACTGGCCACATGGCCAATTCGAGCACATCATCCGGGGTGACGGAATCCGGCGGGTCACCAGCGAACTGGAAGTCTACGCCACGCGCGGTCCACTCCACCATGACCATCGCCGCGGGAAAGTTCTCCTCGCTGGTCGGGATGATCTCTTC
>SLJD01000133.1 GCA_007135295.1 Phycisphaerales bacterium | reverse complement strand
GGTGTAGACGACGGTTCCCGAGCCGGCGGCGAGTTCATGCACGCCCACGGCGAAGTCATGGCGGCGGTCGACGAGCCGATCCGGTTCAAGCAGGCCTGGACTCGTGCGATAAAGCGGGAACGCGCCGCGGTCGGCGGACGTAAAGAGGATCTCCGTCCGGGCCGGCCGCCAGACGAATCGGCGCACCGGCCGGTCGAACGCATCATCGGTCAGCCAGACGACCTGATCGCCGTCCTCATCGAGCGCCTCGCCGTCCGCGGAGATGATCCCCAGCCGGCGCTGGCGGAAGTTCGGCTCTTCGACGTCGGACGCGGTGAACGCGATGAGCGAGCCGTCGCGGCTGGGGCGCGGGCGGCTGATCGACCAGTCTTCGAGCATGAGCATCCGCCGCGGGTTCGAGCCGTCCCGGTCAATCCGCCAGAGGTCGGACCGTTCGACGCGGTCGAGGTGCTCATCCTCCGATGTGCGCGCGGTGAAGTAGACATGCCGGCTGTCCGGCGAGAACGTCGCGTGGCGGTGATCGTGAAACGCTGCGGTGATCGGCGCGGGATCATCGGCCGCTACGAGCCCGGACTCGGTCCGTTCGAGGTCGATGAGAAAAAGCTGGTCATACGTCAATTCTGTGCGGAGCGACGATTCGCGATGAAACGTCACGCCGGTGATGACGACCGGGTCCGCGTCGCGCGAGTTTTGTTCGAGCCAGGCGCGGATCTCGGCCCGGCTGCCGTCAGGGCGCGGCTCAGCATTTTCGTCGACGTCGAACCACTCCCGGCCGGGCCGTTCGAGCGACCACGGGGGAACGCGGCGGATGGATTCATCATCGCGCTCACCGTCGCCATCGAGATCATCGCTGCCTGGATTGAGGCGGGCGATCTCGTCGGTCGGCAGGGCGGAACGGGTGAGAATCGCCCGGCCGGTCGGGCACCACTGGGGGCTTTTCGCGCCGTGTTCGAAGTTCGTAACCTGCCGCGCTTCACCTCCGTCGAGCGGCAGCAGCCAGACCTGCGGGCGGCCCTTGCCGTCGGCGTCGGCTGAACCGCTCTCGCCGCGCCGCAGGAAGGCGACGGTCCGGCCGTCGGGCGAGATGGCCGGCGATCGGTCGCGCCGGTCGCCGTGCGTCAGCCGCCGGGGCGGGGCGTTCTCACCGGTCAGGTCCAGCGCGTAGAGGTGATGGTGGTATGAGTAATCGGGCGGGTCGTTGGCGTCATTCGCGTTCGTCTCAGCGATGGACTCGACGGCGGCGACCGCAACGCGATCGTTCTGCGCGACGTCGAGGCCGCTGACGGTGCGGATGTTGAGCAGATCGCTCGTGACGATGGGCTGGTCGGCCGGGGCGGGGGTGGTGATGGTCGCCGCGATGGTCAGCAGACTCGCGGTCGGAAGCAGAAGGCCTTTTCCAGTGCGCATGGCCGCATGATAATGCACCGGTCACGAGACGTCGCCACCGCCGACAGGCAGGCCGGGGAGGATGGTGACGGAATCGGAAACAGCCGCCAGGACGACGAGATCAGGCAGATTTCTTCTGCCGCTGCAGTTGTTCCCGTTGCTGGACAGCGATGTAGCGGCAGATCTGATCGACGACGAACTGCTGGTGGCCGGGGTTGAACGTGAAATCAAACGCGAGGCCGGCGTAGGTGTAGTTGTCCGACTCGAGATGTGTATGAACGAGCTTGCCGGTCGCGCAGATCGGCGTCTGCAGTTCGGGCGGCAGGGCGAAACGGGTCCAGAACAGCTTGTAGCGGTTGAGGGTCTGGGCGCTTTCGGGGTCGATGCGAAGCCCCATGCCCCCGCCGCCGAGGTTCAGCAGCATTCCCTGGAACTTCGGGCCGACTTCCGGCATGACGGACTCGTCATCGATTTTGCTGAGGTCCGCATCGCGGGGCTGGCCAAGCTGGTCGCGCTGGAACTGCAGTTCGTTGGCGCGTTCGGCGACGAGAACGCTCTTGGGATCGAGCAGCGGCCAGACTTCCACACTCGGCAGATTCAACTCCATGGTCTCGACGCGGTAGTAGTTGCGCCGCTGACACCGCTCGACGTGCGTAGGCATGGCCATCCGCAGCGCCTGGACGGTCTTTTGCGCGTTGATGCGGAAGGGCGTCTGACCGGTGCAGGTGGTGCGGAACATCCAGCGGTTCTGGCCGATCGCCATGACAACGACAAGCTCGACACCTTCCTGGATCCCGATCTCGTGCCCGAGTGTGGACGGAATCTCGACGACGATGTCCTCACCGCTCAGTGCCAGCAGTCGCACACGCCAGACGAGGTGATTGCCGTGTTCTCCTTCGTCCTCGTAGTCATGAGCCACAGCGATCTCGATCGTGCCGTTGCGGTCACGGATCTGCTGCAGACACCGACGCCATTCCTGAGTTCGGGAACGATTCGCAGGCACGGGGACCTCCCACATCTTGCGTCAACAAGCGCACATCAACAGGCGGGCGTACGTCCTTTCGGTATCGTCTCGCCGACCGCAGGACTTCAAAGAAAAACCGGCCGCAGAACTCATTTGAGCGGACAGAGCATCACCGGCCCGGCTGGTGGGCCGAGCGTTCGAAGGCGAGCAGCCGCCCCTCGGCCTCGCGCTGCGGGGCCGATAACCCCGTCATTTTCGCGTGCAGGGCGAAGTCCATCGCCGTCCACAGGCGAATCGGCTGATCAGCCGGGCCGATCGTCCAGTTCTCCGTGTCGACCGCCTCGCCGTACCGGACCGCCACGACCGCGTCGCCGGGCTGCCAGAGCATCTGCCACCGGCCGTCCTCGCTGACGCCTTCCTGCCAGTTGCCCTCGGCGACGTCGGCCCAGAACTCATCGGGGAAGTTGTCGACCAGCAGCACGCCGCCCGGCCGCAGGGCCTCGCCGATTCGCCGGAACAGTTCGACCGTGACGTCCGGCGACACGACCGTCGCGAGCGTGCGGCCCAGGCAGATCACGGCGTCGAACGGCCCGGCGTCGCGCACTGTCGGCGGCCAGTCGTGCAGAACATCCGCCTGCACGAGCGTCGCCCGCGACGCATCGCCGCCCCGCTTCTCGATCCGCTCATGAATCCGGGCCTGGCACTGATCGAGGAAGTCGGCCCGGGTGTCCATGCCGACCACGGTGTGGCCGGCCTCGATCAGCGGCAGGAGCACCCGGCCGGCGCCGCATCCGAGGTCGAGCACGCGCGACGCGGCCGCGAGTTGCGCCTGTACGCCGGCGATCTCGGCGAGGCTGTCGGCTTCGTCAAGCGGCTGCTGCGAATCACGCCAGTCGTCATGCCCAGCCGGCAGAAGCGGGTCGTGCGGTTCGGTCATGCCCGGAGCGTAGCACGTCACGCATGTTGCGGCGCGTCGACGTGCTCACGAGCAACCCGTCGCAGGGTGTGGGGGCACGGCGATTACCGGCTTTCGCGAAGCGTCGTCTCGAGTTGCTCGACGAGCCGCCTGACCTCGGCCGTTTCTTCAGCGGTCAGATGCCGCCCGCCGAAGCGGACGGCATAGAACAACTCGGTGATGCGCTGAACGATGCCGCCCGCATCCGGATGCTCGGCGGCGAGTTCATGGCTGAAGGCCTGCGGGGGCTGCCAGTGCGGCTTGCTCCGGCCGGAGCGGTCGAGGACGGCGAGCATGTCGAGGTAGAACCCGAGTTGCCGCAGCAGTCGCACCGCTTCCGTCGAGTGCAGCGTCCGCAGTCCCAGCGCCCGGCGCAGCCGCCCCATCCGTCTCACGAGCCACGCAAGCACGATCAGCCACAGCACAATCAGCACCCCGGCGCT
>SLJD01000168.1 GCA_007135295.1 Phycisphaerales bacterium | reverse complement strand
CGCCCGGGTGCGCGGCGCCATGGCGCGCGCGGGTGGCGGAACCAACCTTTCGGTTCACAGAAGCAACCTGTTGGCGCGCACAGCCGCACGCGCGAATGCCGGGCGGTCCATGGTCGGGTTATCACGGATCACGGGGTCAATAAACGCGTCGGACGTTTTTGCGCGCGGTCACGGCGGACAGTTTGCCGAGCCAGCCCTGCACTTTGTCCACGGGGCAGTCGCGCGATGGGCGTTCTCTTCCGCCCCGGAAGAGGCGTATTCGCGCGGTGGACGTTCTCTTGCCCCCGGAAGAGGACGTGTTCGCGCGAGGGACGATTTCTTCCGGGGGCGTGTTCGCGCGGTGGACGTTTTCTTCCGGGGGCGTATCCGCGCGGTGGACGTTCTCTTCCGGGGGTCTTCCGGGGGTTGCGGTGGGGTGGTTGGTTCGGTAGTTTTGCGGTGTTCATGTCTTCGGGTGGTTCGGCGCGCCGGTGGAGGCGGGTTGTGCGGGCCGCCCGGTTCCATTGCCGTGCGGGGAGGGGCCATGCCTGAGAAAATCTGTGTGATCTGCGGCGAGGACTGCTCGCGTCGGCCCCGGACGAAGGACCCGAAGGGGCGGTACTACTGCAACGCGTGCTACGAGGCGGCCCGGGCCGGCGCGTCCGGCGCGGCGGCGAAGTCCGGCCCCGTCGATTCGCCGGATGATGTTTTCGCGCTCGGCAAAGACGACAACATGGCGCTCGACATGCTCGAGGAGATCGCGCCGGCGCAGCCGGCGGCGGCGGCCGACGGCCCGGCCGTGCTGCCGTGTCCGGGGTGCGGCGTCGCGACGCCGGCGGGGACGGTGCTGTGCACATCGTGCGGCTACAACCTGCAGACCGGCCGGTCGGCGAAGGTCAAGACGCGGCACGTCGGCGCGGCCGTGTCGGAGATGGCGATCGGTCTGTCGGGCAGGATCGACGCGATGACGTTCGCGCTCGGCGCGGTGGCAATCTATGTCGCGCTGATGCTGCTCTGCTTTGTTGCGGACGGCGGCGCGACGATCGTGATGTATTTCGCCTGGCATTCGATCTTCGGCCTGACCGCGGCGGTTATCCTTTTCGTGGCGGCGTTCAGGATGCATTTCATCCATGCGATCCTGCTTTTTGTGCCGTGTTACGTCCTCTATTTCGTCCTTATTACGGAAAGCCAGTGGGCGCGCTGGGTGTTTGTTGCGATGGTTCTGGGCAATATCATGTCCTTCGTGGTTGGCGCCACGTACGCCGTGCCTGAGCCCTATACCGATCTGGTGCCCCAGCCACGCGGTGAAGGCTTATGACCAATCCCGTGCTCTGTGCCGGCCCGGCGGCTGTGAGGTCAAGTCACGCCGCGCAGGCGCGCGGCGACGGCCGGCCGCGCAAGCGTCGGACGCTGATTCGCCAGGCCCTGAACAGACGCAACGTGTCCGCCGCGTGGGCGGTGCTGCTCGTCGCGGTGGTCCACCCGCCGCACGGGCTGGGCGTCTCGCTGTGCTGGGTGCGGGCGTCGGCGGGAACGTTGTGCCCCGGCTGCGGCCTGACGCGCAGCATGAGTTCGGCGGCGCGGGGGATGTGGGAGCAGAGCTGGGCGTACCACCCGTTCGGCATCGCGCTGCTGGCGATCTTTATGAGCATCGCCGTCTTCGGCGTGCTGCCGGCCCGGCGGCGGCGGCCGATCCACCGGTTCCTGCTCAGACACCGCACGGCGTCGCACCTCGCCGGCACGGGCCTGATCGCCGCCTTCATCACGTACGGCGTGCTCCGTGCAGCCGCGGCCTGGATGGGCTGACGGCGGACGTGTTTGCGTTCACGCGATGGGGTATTCACTTCGCCCCCGGAAGAAGGCGTGTTCGCGCGGCGGACGTTTTCTTCCGGGGGCGCGGGTGCCATGCCTCATCGCGTAGCGTGAGGCATGTGGTTTGGAAGCATGCTTCGCCCTGCGGGTCGAAGCATGGCACCCCCGGCGGGGGTTGTATCCGCGCGCGGGCGTTCTCTTCCGCCCCCGGAAGAGGGCGTATTCGCGCGGTGGACGTTCTCTTCCGGGGTCTTCCGGGGGTCTTCCGGGGGCGGGGGGTTAGACTTGGAGGACGCCGGTTTTGAATTCGCCTTCGATGGGGGCGGTGTTGGCGATCTGGAGGGCCATGATCAGTTCGTCGCGGGTGTGGTGTGGTTCGATGATGCGGTCGACCCAGCCGCGGGCGGCGCCGTACCGGATGTCCTGCTGTTCGGTGTAGCTGGCCTTGATGGCTTCGAAGACGTGCTGGCGGGTCTGTTCGTCGACGTCTTCGCCGGCGCGTTCGCGGGCGGCGAGGTCGATCTGGGCGAGTGTCTTGGCGGCGGACTCGGCGCCCATGACGGCGCACTTCGAGCCGGGCCAGGCGAGGGTGAGCAGCGGGTCGAACGCCCGGCCGCACATCGCGTAGTTGCCGGCGCCGTAGCTCGACCCGACGATCAGGGCGATCTTGGGCACGATGCAGTTGCTCATCGCGTTGACCATCTTGGCGCCGCTTCGGATGATGCCGGCCTGTTCGCTGTCGCGGCCGACCATGAAGCCGGTCGTGTCGTGGACGAAGACGAGCGGGATGCGCTTCTGGTTGCAGTCCATGATGAAGCGGGCGGCTTTGTCGGCCGAGTCGTCGTAGATGACGGCGGGCATGTTGGTGGCCTTGGACGGGCCGGCCTTGCCGCCGGGCATTTTCTTCTCGGTGATCTTCCGCTGGTTGGCGACGATGCCGCACGGCCAGCCGCCGATGCGGGCGTAGGCGCAGACGAGCGCCCGGCCGTACTCGGCCTTGTATTCGTTGAATGATTCGTCGTCGACGACGCATTCGAGCAGCTCGGCCATGTCGTACTGCTTGAACGGCTCGGACTGGAAGATGTCGTAGACGTCCTCGGCCTTGCGCTTCGCGGCGACGACGGGATACGGCGGGTCGGCGATGGGGGGCGTGGCCATGTCCGCGTGGACGAGGGACTTCAAGCGTTTGATGGCGGCGTGGTCGTCGGGCTCGCGGAAGTCGATGGTGCCGCTGATCTCGGCGTGCATCAGCGCGCCGCCGAGTTCTTCGCCGTCGACGTCCTGGCCGATGGCGGCTTTGACCAGCGCGGGGCCGGCGAGGTAGAGGCCGCTGCCCTCGGTCATGATCAGCGAATCGCAGAGGACCGGCAGGTACCCGCCGCCGGCGACGCAGTTGCCCATGATCGCGGAGAACTGCGGGATGCCTTTGGCGCTGATGACCGCGTTGTTGCGGAAGATGCGGCCGAAGTCATCGGTGTCGGGGAAGACGTCTTCCTGCAGAGGCAGGAACACGCCGGCCGAATCGACGAGGTAGAGCAGCGGCAGGCGGGCGCGTTCGGCGATCATCTGCGCGCGGATGATCTTCTTGCATGTCATCGGGAAGAACGCGCCGGCTTTGACGGTCGCGTCGTTGGCGATGATCATCGACAGCTTGCCGCCGACCGGCGCGATCGTCGTGACGACCCCCGCCGCCGGGGCGCCGCCGTACTCCTGGTACATGTTGAACGCGGCGAACAGGCCGCACTCGAACTGAGCGGTCGCCGCGGGGCTGGACGTGTCAATGAGTTCATCGATGCGTTCGCGGGCGGTCAGCCGGTTGTGGCGGTGCTGGCGGGCGATGCCCTTCTCGCCGCCGCCGAGGCGGATCTGTTTCGCCTGTTCGACGAACTGCTCGTTCGCGTCGCGCAGCGTGGCGGGCGGGGCGATGGGGGAAGCGGTCGAGTCGGCCGAGTCGGTTTGTTCGGTGCT
>SLJD01000451.1 GCA_007135295.1 Phycisphaerales bacterium | reverse complement strand
TCGCAGGGGCGGACGGTGGGGGGGCGATGGTCGGGCGGATCATGGCACGCGGGGTCTTTGAACAGGAACGCGAACAGAACGTGGAATGAAAGGATCGACCGGTACGCTCGGACGATCCATCGCGACAGCACTTTACAAGCAATCGTTTACCGCCGTCGGCCGTACCGCTCGATGGCCTCGATCACGGTGCGCTGGACCACGTAGGGCTGTCGGACGGCGACCCAGAACGCTTCGAACCGGCCCGTGCCGGATGTGGCGAAACCGATGGTTCCCAGCCCGAAGAGGCGTTCGCGGAGCCGGGCGAACACTTCCGTGTGCTGAATGTTGGACAGCGGTGATTCGAAAGTCATCGTCCGCAGGACGCCGACGCGGCGGATGATGCGACGATCGGTGAGAATGTACAGGCGGCTGTACCATTCGAGCAACTGCCAGCCGAGCCGGGCGGCGAGCAGGCCCGTCCCGAGCGTGACGATCTGCACTTCATTGAGCGGCAGCCAGACGAATCGGCTGGCGAAAAGCACCGCCACCGTCGCGAGGAAGACCGCGACGATCCCGCCGAGCGAAAAGAGAATGATGAAAAGCGGGCTCGGCCGAAGCAGCAGCAGGATGATCTCGTCATCGTGCAGCATGTCGGCCGGAAGATCGATGTCGACGCTTTCGGGTTGCTGGCCGGCGACGTCGGTGGACTGCATCTGACGCCGGTCGTGGCCGTGGCGCGGTCGATCCAGACAGCCGGATGATTCGTTCATCACATGGCGTCCTTTCTCAGCACCGCGATCTCCGGAAGGTTCCGGTAGTAATTGTCATAGTCAAGTCCATATCCCACGACGAATTCATCGGCGATTTCGAAGCCGACGTATTCACACGGCACTGACCGCGCCCGCTCGGTCTGCTTGCGAAGCAGCACGCAGGTCCGAAGCCACTGCGGGCCGCGGCGGTGCAACTCCTCGCGGAGCAGGGTGAGGGTCGATCCCGAATCAAGAATATCGTCGATGAGCAGGACGTGTCGGCCGGTCAGGTCCTCGGGCAGCGGGCCTGCGAGCGCCGCCCCCTGGCTGGTCGTGGCCCGGCCGGGGTAACTGCTGGCGGTGACGACCTCGATGCGGAGTTTGTGCGGCAGGTGCCGGATCAGGTCGGCGACGAAGATGATGCTGCCGGTCAACACGGGGATGAGAACGATCTCCGCATCCGGGTCGAGGGCGTCGAGATCGCGGGCGAGTTCGTCGGCGAGTTCGGCCACGCGGCGGGCGAGGGCGTTACGCGGAATCAGAATACGCTCGATGTCGCTGTGCACGGCCGGGCAGTGTACCGCTCGCCCCGGCGGCCGGTGCGCGCGATGCGATGCGCCTGATCAGGACGGAGCATGCAGATGTCTCGATTTTGCCGTAACTGCTTTCGTGGCATCATGTTATGGCGATGGATTTGAATCGCATTCCCGGAAACGCTACAATGACCGATCTATGAGCAGGTCCACCACGTCCCGTTCGCGCCGGCGCAGCACCGCTGAAGCGGGCCAATCGGTCGAGATCAAGACGTTTCCGCAGGCGGTGCGATACCTCTACGACCGCGCGGATTACGAGCGATCGCGGATCGTCCGCTACAACGAAGAGACGTTCAAACTTGACCGCATCCGCGCCCTGCTCAAGGAACTCGGCAACCCGCACGAGAAGGTCCGGTTCGTCCATGTCGCCGGCTCGGTCGGCAAGGGATCGACCGCGGCGATGATCGCGTCAATGCTGCGCGGCTGCGGGTACGCGGTCGGCCAGTTCTCCAGCCCGCATCTCGTCGACGTCCGCGAGCGGATCGCGATCAACGATTCACCGATCGGCAAGTCCGACTTCACGGAACTGATGCGGATCGTTGCGGAAGCGGCGGGCAAGCTCAAGCAGGAACCGACCTTCTTCGAGATGATCACCGCGGCGGGGTTCTACCACTTCGCCGATGAAGCGGTCGACATCGCGGTGATCGAAGTCGGCCTCGGCGGGCGGCTCGATTCGACGAACGTCATCACGCCCGAGGTTTCGGTTATCACCCAGATCGACTACGACCACACGCACATTCTCGGGATGACGCTCAAGGAGATCGCCCGCGAGAAAGCCGGCATCTTCAAGAAGGGCGTGCCCGCGCTGAGCGTCGAGCAGCCGGAAGAGGTCGAGCAGGTGCTCCGCGAGGCGGCTGAGGAAGCCGGCACCGCCCTTCACATCATCAACAAGGACATCGAGTTCAGTTACCGCTTCGGGGCGAGCGAGGACCTCGGCCCGCACATCCGCGTCTGCCTGATCACCGAGGCGAGCCAGTTCATGCACCTGCCCGTGCCGCTGCCCGGCGAGCACCAGGGACAGAACTGCGGCGTGGCGCTGGCGACGATTGACACGCTCAAGTCCAGCGGGTTCGAGTTCAATGAGCTTGACGTTCACGACGGGCTCGCCAACGCGAAGATCCCCGGGCGGATGGAACTCGTCTGGAAACGGCCGCGCATCCTCGTCGACGGCGCGCACAACCCGACATCGGTCGGAGCGCTGATGCGGTGCGTCGGCGTGTACCAGCCGTATGACTCGATGGTCTGCATCTTCGGCTGCTGCGAAGACAAGGACATTCCGCAGATGATGGACAAGCTCGCCCTCGGCGGGGACAAGGTGATCTTCACCCGCGCCAAGGGCAACGCCCGCGCCGCCGACCCCGAGGAACTGCAGCGCGTTTTCAATGAGCGGAGCGGGAAGATGAGCCAACTCGCCAGGAACCTGCCCGAAGCGCTGGATCTGGCTTCCCGGGCGGTCGGCCGCGACGACCTCATCTGCGTGACCGGAAGTTTCTACCTCGTCGGCGAAGCGAAAAAGCACCTCGCTGAGCTTGAGAAGAAGCACGCCCAGACGAACCGCCAGTCGAGCCGGCGATGAAATCCGTCCGGCTGATGTGATTGCCCCTCGCCGGCCGGTCGATATACTGCGGGCATGATGACGAACAACGGCAGCGCCGACTCGCCGCTTCTGCTCGGGCTTCCCAACCGGTAGTTCCCCGCGAGGTGCGTCTGTCCTGACCGGTCCCGGCCTCGCGCACGCGAGGCCGTTTTTCTTTGGCGACAGGGCGGCCTGCTGAGATGTGTCACGCAAGCAATATGAACTTCGACTCCGCGATCACGCATTCCGAGAAGACACTGAGGCCATGAGCAACGAAACGACCACCGCAGAAACGCCCGCCCACGACGAAAGCCGCCACCGGCCGCACCGCTACACCGCCCGGCTGGCCGATGAGATCGAAACGCGCTGGCAGACGCAGTGGGATGAGGCCGGCGTGTACCGGACGCCGAACCCCGGCGATCCGGACTTCGACCCGAGCCGGCCGAAGTTCTTCTGCATGGACATGTTCCCGTATCCGTCCGGCGCGGGACTGCACGTCGGCCACCCGGAAGGGTACATCGCCACCGACATCGTCAGCCGGTACAAGCGGATGCGCGGCTGTAACGTGCTGCATCCGATGGGGTGGGACGCGTTCGGCCTGCCGGCTGAACAGTACGCGATCCAGACCGGCGTCCATCCGGCCGAGACGACGCGGTCGTCGATCGACACCTTCCGTCGCCAGCTCAAGAGGTTTGGCTTTTCGTACGACTGGTCGCGCGAGTTCGCCACGATCGACCCCGACTACTACCGGTGGACGCAGTGGATCTGGCTTAAGGCGTATCACGCCTACTTCGATCCGGAGGCGAACAAAGCCAGGCCCATTGCGGAACTCATCGATCGGCTGGAGCGCGGCGAGGCGGCGGCGGGTCTTGAGGCCGGGCAGTGGGCT
>SLJD01000266.1 GCA_007135295.1 Phycisphaerales bacterium | reverse complement strand
GGTCCTTGGTTTCCTTCATCGCGGTTTCGGTCGGGGCGCCGACGTTGACGATCGCCACGCCGCTGGTCAGCTTGGCCAGCCGCTCTTGGAGCTTCTCGCGGTCGTAATCGCTGGTCGACTGCTCGTACTGCGTGCGGATCTGGTTGGCGCGGGCCTCGATGTCCTTCTTCTTGCCGGCGCCCTGGATGATCGTCGTGTCATCCTTGGTAATGGCGATCTTCTTCGCCCGGCCGAGTTCGTTGAGTTCGATGTCCTCAAGGTTGCGGCCGAGGTCTTCGGAGAAGAACGTGCCGCCGGTGAGGGCCGCAATGTCCTGCATCATCGCCTTGCGCCGATCACCGAAGCCCGGCGCCTTCACCGCCGCGACGTTCAGCACGCCGCGAAGCTTGTTGACGACGAGCGCCGCGAGGGCTTCGTTCTCAACGTCCTCAGCGACGATCAGCAGCGGCTTGCTCGACGACGCCGCCTTGTTGAGCAGCGGCAGCAGGTCGGCGAGGTTGGAGATCTTCTTCTCGTACAGCAGGATGTACGCGTCTTCGAGCACGCACTGCGACTGCGTCGGGTCGGTCATGAAGTACGGGCTGAGGTACCCCTTGTCGAAGGCCATGCCCTCGACGTAATCAAGGGTGGTCTCCGCCGTCTTGCCTTCCTCGACCTCGACGACGCCTTCGTGGCCGACCTTGTCGATCGCCTCGGCGATGAGTTCGCCGATCTGCTCGTCGTGGTTGGCGGAGACGGTCGCGACCTTCTTGAGGTCGTTCTTGCCCTTGCACTTGACGGCGAGATCCTCGATCGCGTCGCACGCGGCGTCGGCCGCCTTCGTGATGCCGCGCTGCACGGCGACGGCGTTCGCGCCGATGGTGATGAACCGCAGGCCGCTTTCGAAGATAGCGTGAGAGAGGACGGTCGCCGATGACGTGCCGTCGCCGGCGATGTCATTGACCTTCTTGGCGACCTCGTTGACCATCTTCGCGCCCATGTTCTCGAACGGCTGGGCGAGCTCGACTTCTTTGGCGACGGACACGCCGTCCTTCGTCACGCTCGGCGCGCCGTATGACTTTTCGAGGGCGACGTGGCGGCCGGTCGGCCCCATCGTCATGCCGACGGCCCGGGCAATCTGCTCGACGCCGCTGCGAAACTCGCGCTGGGCGTCGGTGTCAAATTTCATCTGTTTGGTGGACATGGCTATCCGTTCTCTGTGAACAGTGGTCTTGAATCAGTCGGTCCGGCGCAGCACCCGCGAGGCGATCAGCCCTCGATCACGCCGAGCAGCTCGCTCTCGCGCATGATCATGTGGGTGTCGTTCTTGATCTCGATCTCGGTGCCGGCGTACTTGCCGAACAGCACGGTGTCGCCCTTCTTGACGTTGGGCTCGAGGCGCTGACCGTTGTCCAGCAGCTTGCCGGGGCCGGTGGCGACGATGGTGCCCTGCATCGGCCGCTCCTTGGCGGACTCGGGCAGGTAAAGACCGGAGCTGGTCTTGGTTTCCGGTTCGATGGGCTTGATGACAACGCGATCTTCGAGTGGTTTGACGGCCATGTGTTCTGATCTCCGTATCTTCTGGAGTTTGATTCTTGTCTGATGCGTACCGGGCGAGCATGCGGCGGGAGCGGCTCAGAAGCCCATGCCGGGCATACCGCCCATGCCTCCCACACCGCCCATTCCCATGCCTCCCATTCCCCCCATGCCGCCCATGCCACCCATGGGGTCCATGCCGGCGCCGGCGGCTTCGTCGTCGCCTTCGTCCGACTCGCCTTCGGTCACGATGCAGTCGGCGGTCAGGAGCACCGTCGCGACGGAGACGGCGTTCTGGAGGGCGGTGCGTTCAACCTTCGCGGGGGTGATCACGCCGGCCTCGATCAGGTCGCCGTACTCCAGCGTCAGGGCGTTGAAGCCGTAGCTGCCCTTCTGCTCACGGACCTTCGAGACGACCACCGAGCCCTTCTCGCCGGCGTTGCTGGCGATGCTCCGCAGGGGGACGACCAGGGCGTCGCCGATCACGTCCACGCCGAATTTCTCATCGCCGCGGACGTTCTTGCGGGCCTTGGCGAGGGCGTCGATCGAGCGGATGTACGCCACGCCGCCGCCGGCGACGATGCCTTCCTCGACCGCGGCCCGGGTGGCGTGCAGGGCGTCCTCGACGCGGGCTTTCTTTTCCTTGAGTTCGGCTTCGCTGCCGGCGCCGACGTGGATCTGCGCCACGCCGCCGGTCAGTTTCGCGAGCCGTTCCTGGAGCTTTTCGCGATCGTAATCGCTGTCGCTCATGCCGATCTCGGCGCGGATCTGCTCGATGCGGGCCTGAATTTCCTTCGTCCCGCCGGCGCCTTCGACGATGGTCGTGTGATCGGAGGAGATCTCGACGCGCTTCGTCCGGCCGAGCTGGGAGATCGAGACCTTGTCCAGCTCGATGCCGAGGTCCTTCATGATCGGCTCGGCGCCGGTGAGGACGGCGATGTCCTGGAGCATGGCCTTGCGCCGGTCGCCGTAACCCGGGGCCTTGACCGCCGCCACGTTCAGCACGCCACGGAGCTTGTTGATCACCAGCGTGCTCAGCGCCTCGCCGGTGATGTCCTCGGCGATGATCAGCAGCGGCTTCTTGGTCTCCATGACCTTCTCGAGGAAGGGCACGAGTTTCTGGACGGAGTCGATCTTGTCCTCGTAGACCAGCACGAGCGGCTTGTCGAGCTCGACGGTCATGTCGTCGGAGTTGGTCACAAAGTTCGGGCTCAGGTAGCCGCGATCGAACTGCATGCCCTCGACGACGTCGACGAAGGTCTCCAGGCCTTTGCCTTCCTCGACGGTGATGACGCCGTCGCGGCCGACCTTCTCAAACGCTTCGGCCATGATCTTGCCGACGCTCGTGTCGTTGTTGGCGGAGATGCTCGCCACGGAGGCGATGCCGCCCTGCACGTCGGCGACGGGCTTGGACATGCCGGCGATCTCATCGACGACGGCGTCCATGCCCCGCCGCATCCCGCGGACGAGGGCGTTGGCGTCGACGCCGGCGGTGACGTGCCGCAGGCCGGCCTTGAAGAGCGCTTCGGCGAGAACGGTGGCGGTGGTGGTGCCGTCGCCGGCGTCGTCGGATGTCTTGGAGGCGGCTTCCTTGACGAGCTGGGCGCCCATGTTCTCGACCTTGTCGCGGAGTTCGATTTCCTCGGCGACGGTCACGCCGTCCTTCGTCACGGTGGGCCCGCCCCATGATTTGTCGAGCACGGCGCTTCGGCCGCGGGGGCCGAGGGTGGATTTCACCGCGTTGGCGAGCTTCTCGACGCCCGCCAGAAGCGATTGTCGTGCGTCGGTGTCAAAGGCCAGTTCCTTTGCGGCCATGTGGCTTCTCTCCTGAATCTCAACGGGTGGTTCGTTCTGAATGGTTCGTTCTGAATAAGTTCGTTCTGAAAACGCCAGCCCAGGGAGTCGCGGCCCTGACGCTGCCGGCTGTCCTGCCTGCCCGGTCACCCGCCCGCCCGTTCCAGACGGGCCAATCGACCAAACGACCTACCTCCGAGACCGACCACGGGGGCCGGTCGCGTGCGGGCGGAGCCGACCGGCGGCGCAACGTGAGCACCGGATCGATCGACGCAGCGAGGGTATCAAAGCCCGCGCCCCGGCGTGGAACGTCATCGCGCGGCGGTGCATCGCCGCAAGATACTGAAAATACAGGGTTTGCGCGACAGTGCCCCCTCGCGCCGCTGACGGCCGCCCCTGACAGCCCGGCCCGAATCCCCCACTCGGGCTGCCAGTCTGACAGGCGCCCCCTCCCGGCAGTCCGCTCCGGGGGTCGCT
>SLJD01000296.1 GCA_007135295.1 Phycisphaerales bacterium | reverse complement strand
GCGGATGACGATCGGAGCCGCCGTCGCGCGCGAGGACGGCCTCGGCCTGCTCTACCGGCTGTCGGAATCGGGCGGCGATGCGCCCGTGCCGATCGAACGCTTTGACGCCCTGATGAAAACGATCGGCATCAGCCGCCCGGCCCGGGCGATCGCGCTGCGGCAACTTGTTCAGGCCGGCGAGGTGCAGCGCGATGGCGACGGCCTGCGGTTGACCGAACGCGGCCGGCGCGAAGCGGCCCGGCTCGTCCGCGTCCACCGCTTGTGGGAGAATTATCTCGTCGAAGAACTCGACTTGCGGCCGGACCACGTGCACCGTTCGGCGATGCAACTTGAACACGTCACCGATGAGCGCATGCGCCGGCGACTCGCCGAGTACGCCCGCGAGCCAACGACCGACCCCCACGGCCGATCCATCCCTCCACATGACGCATCGCCCGGAACGACCGGTGATGACCGGTGACCGAGTGCACGGTGGCAGCGACGGACGCGCGTGCGTGACAACGTTCGTTTACGGCGATGCGTCGGCCTGGAACGACGCCGCAACACGTCGGGCGGCTTCGGTGACGCACGCGGCGGCGTCGGTCATCGCCCGTTCGCGCCCGAAGCGTTCGGACAGATCGACCGCGCGGAGCAGACCGTCGGGCCGGTGCGGTTGCAGGCACTGCTCGGCGCCCTCGCCGCACGATCCGACGATGGCGATGGTCGGCGTGTTGAGCAACGCAGCCCGCGCTGCGACGCCGAGCGTCGCCTTGCCGCTCGTCGATTGATCGTCAAGGCGGCCTTCGCCGGTCAGCACGAGATCGCATGAGCGGCAGCGCTCATCGAAGCGTACCGCGTCGAGGACGAGGTCGATGCCGCGTTCAAGCATGCCGCCGCACATCGCCTGCAGGCCCCAGCCGGCTCCGCCCGCTGCGCCACTGCCGGGCGTCTCGGGATCGAAATCAATGAGCCCGGCGAGGTGGGCGAGGCCGGCGTCGAGTTGCCGGACCTGATCGGGCGTGGCGCCTTTCTGCGGACCGTAGACGGCAGCAGCGCCGTTCGGGCCGGCAAGCGGGTTGGTCACGTCGCAGGCGATGCGGATGGCCGGGCGGGTGTCGGCCGGTTCGACTCGCGCGATGTGGCTGAGCATGCCGCCGGTGATCGGTTCGGTGATCACTTTGCCATCGTGATCATGGAAACGTGTGCCGATCGCCTGGGCGAGGCCGGCTGCGCCGTCGCAGGTCGCGCTGCCTCCGATACAGACGATGACGGTCGCGGCCCCGTGATCGGCGCAGTGGCGGATGAGGTCACCCGTGCCGAACGTCGTGGTTTTCGTCGGATCGCGCCGATCGCGCGGGACGAGCGCGAGGCCGGACGCCTCGGCGAGTTCGACGATGCCGAGGTGTTCGTTCGGGACGATGGCGAATCGCGCCTCGACCGCTTCGCCGAGCGGGCCGGTGACGGTTGCGGTGTGGATGACGCCGCCCATCGCCCGGCAGAGCGCATCGAGCGTGCCTTCCCCGCCGTCGGCGACGGGGCAGATGTCCGCGTCAAACGCCTCGCCCGCGCTTCGCACGCCGGCGGCCATGGCGTCGGCGGCTTCGGAAGCCGAGAGGGTTTCCTTGAAACTGTCCGGGGCGCAGAGGATTCGCATTCGAGTGCTCCGGCGTAATGACGGCGGTGCGGCTGGTGCCCTGCCCGGCACCGCCGGGCGCGATACACTGACGGGCCGTCGACCACACCACCATGGAAGAATTCATCAGGGAGAACCTTGAGACGTTCGGCCCGGCGGCCGTCTTTGTGCTGCTGATGCTTTCAGGCCTCGGCCTGCCGGTCGGCGAGGATAGCGTGATCATCACGGCCGGGGTGCTCGTCGGCCAGGATCAGATGCCGTTCTGGCCGACGCTGCTTTGCGCGTATTTCGGGGTGTGCCTCTCGGACAGTCTGTGGTTCCGGATCTGCTCGCTCTACGGCGCGCCGCTGCTGCACCGCAAGTGGATCAAGCGGATGATCCACCCCCGCCGCCTGCTCGAAGCCAAGCACCAGATCGAACAGCGGGGCGTGTGGGTGGTCGTGATGGCGCGGTTCATTCCCGGCGGCCGCACGCCGGTCATCACGATGGCGGGGCTGCTGCAACTGCCCTACTGGCAGTTCGCCCTGGCGACGTTCTCGTGTGTGCTGATCACCTCTCCGATGCAACTCGGGCTCGGCGTACTCATTGCGATCGGGCTCGGCACGCGGGGCCTCGCGCAGACGCTGCTTGTCGTCATCATGGTGATCGTGCTGATCCCGGCGGTGTCATTCGGCCTGCGATGGATTATCCTGCTCCGGCGGCACAAGGGCCCCCTGCCGCGCGCCAAGGCCGCCTGGCTCAAGCGATTCCGCGTGCCGCGCATCAGGTCCCGCTTGCGAGCGAAGAAGGGTGGGGACCAGACGGAGGCAATGGACGACCCGGCGGCGAAGCCGACGCCGACGTCGCCGGACAAGCCGGATGGTTCCCGGCAGGGCGATCCCGGCTCGGACGAGCCGCCGCGTTGACCGGGCCGCTCAACCGTTGACCTGCTCGTACTCCTTGAGAAAGCCGATGAACTCGCGGCGGTGTTCCTGTTCGTCGCCCTGCAGTTCGATGGCCAGATCCTGCGTGACGTAATCAACGCCCTCGGTCGCTTCGATAATCGCCTGATATCCCTCGATCGCTTCTTCCTCAGCCGCGATGACCCCTTTGATGACGGAGACGACATCGGTGGTCTGTTTCGGCGGCTGGAGGCTGGTCTGCGTCCACTGCAGCGCCTGCGAACCGGGAACCACGCCGTCGATCGTCTTGATGCGCCGGGCCAGCCGCTGGGCGTGTTCGAGCTCTTCGCTGATGTCGGATTCGAGTGCGGCTTTGATGTGCTGCGCGCGAACGCCGTCGAGGTTCACCGAGTTGGCGATGTAGTTCGCGACGGTTTCAATCTCAGCGTTGTATGACTTTGTCAGCAGATCGACGATTTTCTTCCGGGTGGACTCGTCCTTGAACATGGAGCGACACCTTTTTCTCTCGGTTTTCTCGGAATTCTTCGGCTCAACCGCATTCATCGCATGCGTGCAGACTGGCAACATGCTCGGCGCATTGTAGGCGTCAGCCGTATACTCCACGCATCGAGCGGGCGAATACCACAGCCGGCGGGATGGACCAGCCGGCCCGCTGGAATCTTCGAATTGACGGGACGCACCATGCGGGCGGTCGTGACGGGACAGATCGGCGTGGATAAAAAGCCGTACCTCGAGTCCGTCGTCGAGCGGGCCGGGCAGGTCGGCCGGGGCATCGAACTGTTCCATGTCGGGGACATGATGTATCGCGAAGCGCGGGACATCCGCCCGGGCCGCATCCTCGACCTGCCCCTCAGCCGCCTCAACGACCTGCGCCGCAGCGTCTTCAAGGACATCATCGCCCAGACCACCCCGGCGGGCGACCATCCGGACCTCATCGTCAACACGCACGCGACGTTCCGGTGGCGGCACGGGCTGTTCAGCGCGTTCGACTTCGACCAGATGCATCTGCTTCAGCCGGACATGTTCATCTGCCTTGTCGACAACATCGAGACCGTGCACCAGCGGCTGCACAGCGAACACGACGTCGACGCGACGATGAAGGACTGCATGGTCTGGCGCGAGGAAGAGATCCTCGCCACCGAACTCATGGCCCGGGCGATGGATCGGCACCAGGAATTCTATATCCTCAGCCGCGGCCGACAGCGTGAAACGATCGAAACGTGCCTGCGGCTGATCACACGCCGAGACATGCGCAAGGTGTACCCGAGTTTTCCGAT
>SLJD01000283.1 GCA_007135295.1 Phycisphaerales bacterium | reverse complement strand
CGCTGTGGATATCGTTTTTTCTCTCCTTCTTCTGCTGCCGTTCGCCGTCTTCATCGCGGTGCGACTGACCGGCCGCCCGCCCGTCGAACATGTTTCGTGCGGCCGTTGCCGATACACCGTTGAATTCGCCCCGGCGGGGTATTGCCCGGAATGCGGTTTCAACTTGAGCGCGGCCGGCGTCGTGACGCCGGCGATGGGCCGGACGCCGCGCCGCCCGCACCGCACCGTGCTCAATCTGATTATCGCGATCCTTCCCGCGGCCATCATCGCCGCCTGGATGGCCGGATTCGTCGCGAACGCCGGAACGGCGGTCAAGCTCACGCAGCGCCGCATGGTCATTGACCGCCCGGACTCTGGGGCGTATCAGGCGGCGGAAGTTCGAATTGACAGTCAGCGGCGCGGCAGCGTCGTGACGTATGACGGCGTGTGTTTCCGGATCCGGCACAATGATGGCGCATGGTCGTCCCGCAAATGCTTCCCCCTGGCGGAACCGGAGTTTTTTTATGAACAGGTCATTGACCAGCGTGACGATTCGACCGTTGTCGTTTCAGGAACGGTCACGCCACAGCCGGGCGATCCGCCGGATCGTCATCCCATCGTCAAGGCATCGGATGTCCCGTTCGACGAACTGGGCCGGTGGGCGGCGGCAATCGGCTTGCATCCAAGCGACCCGGCGATCGAGGGGGAGCTGAAGGATCTGGTCCGTGTTGCCACGGAGTTTTTTCATACCCGTGGGACCACGCGCTATGCCCTTGACCACTTCAGCCCGACGCAGTTTTACGTCGGCTTCGATATGACGTCCGCCAACC
The DNA here is from genome assembly GCA_007135295.1 of Phycisphaerales bacterium. Lineage (GTDB taxonomy): Bacteria > Planctomycetota > Phycisphaerae > Phycisphaerales > SM1A02 > SLJD01. The sequence continues at coordinate 2,989 of SLJD01000283.1, read as the reverse complement.
CGCCGCAAGCGATGCCCCTTGCGCTGCTCGCCGGGGCGGTGGTGTGGGCCGGCCTCGCCCTGCTGATCGTGGGGAGCGTCAGACGCGAGCGTCGGCGACGACGGGCCGCGGCGATTGCGTGGCTCGCTGATTCACGGCCCGACTCCGCCCCAGAAGAACCCCCGCCCCCGGAAGAACCCCCGGAATCTTCATAAGGAATACCCCTGAGCGGGATCGCCTTCAACGCCGACGCGCCGACCGCTTTCCACAGGGCCGGCCCGACGGTATGCTCGACAGACACTTGCAGGCAGGACCAATGCCATGGCGAAACAACACGGCAAACGATCTCTGACGTGGTGGGTCTCGGCCGTCATGAGCGGGCTGGTCGTGCTCGCCATGCTCGCGGCCGCTTCGATGAAGTTCGTGCAGCCGGAGGATTATGTCGAGCAGGCCGCGGAGACCGGCATGGAGCCCGGGCACCTGACGACGCTCGGCGTGCTGCTGACCGTGTGCGCCCTGGTGTACGCGATCCCGATGTCGCGCGTGCTCGGCGCGATCCTGATCACCGGCTACTTCGGCGGCGCCATCGCCGCGCACATGCTCGCCGGCGATCCGATCGGCACGCTCGTCGTTCCGGCGCTCATCCCGGTCCTCGCATGGCTCGGCGTGTACCTCATCGATGATCGACTGCGCGCGCTGATTCCGCTTCGCCGGTAAGTGCGTGGCTGGATCAACGGAGACCGGGCGTAACGGCCGGCGACCGACTCCTTCCGGGGGCAGTCGGCCATGCGGGATGGACCATCGTCGTCGTGAGTCTTGCGCCCGCGCGCGACCGTGCAGACCGCCCCGGGCGCGTTCGCGCGAGGGCCGGCCGCCGCCGCGCGGCACGTCCGACACGTTTATTGACCCCCGCAGCCGCGATGTCCCCAACACACCCCTGCCCGCATTCGTTCCTGTGACGGAACCACAGGAACGTGCGGCGCCGGCATTCGTTCCTTTGGCGCAACCAAAGGAGTTTTTGGCGCAACCAAAGGAGCCTTTGCAACAACCAAAGACACCCCCGACGCCGACTGGCCCGTCCCGGCAAGGAAGCAGCCGACATGAAACAGGACGTGAACGAGAAATTTCAATTCGGAGGCGGAACGGCGAGACAACTCGCTAAGCCTGCCACAAGCACCGCTGCTCCGAAGTACCTGAGCCTTATGCTGAGTCTACGCCTGTCCTGAAAGTAGTCCCCGTAATCTTCCCCAAACACCACAATCCCAACTCCCAACGACATTATCCCGCACGCCACGGCAACCCACCCTTCAATCGTTGCCCCGAAACCGACGTTCTGAAAGTGCGGACCTTCTGTTAGCTGCGGCTTAAGTGGTACCGGTGGTATCCACGCCCACCGCGCCACTATCGCCAAAAGGCCCCACAGCACGAACACGGCTGGAAAGCTTATTCCAAGCAAGACGTCCATAAAAGAGTGTGCGCGACCCGCTGGCGATTGCATCGTCCGATCCTCAGAAGGTTGCGGAGAGCGTCGAGTCATCTATGAGCGTCTCGTCATCCGGATACAACAACCAGTCAACACATCGGCCAGTCGCACGGGGCCAGACGTAGCTCCAATATACCGTGAGACAGGTCATAGACACGATCCCGAAACGCCTGATCTGACCGATGAGCTGGCCTCAGCCGCTGCTGCTCGAACTCGATCTGCCCGCGAAGACGGCCGACCGCGGGGGCTTCCGGGTTCTTCCGGGTTCTTCCGGATTCTTCCGGGGGTGCCATGCCTCATCGCGAAGCGTGAGGCATGTGGGTTTGAGGGCATGCTTCGCCCTCTTCGCTCCGGGGGCGGGACGAAGCATCGCACCCGCGGTTCGAGACAGGCAGCAATGCCACCCCCAAAGAACCCTTGCCTGCATGCGAACAATCGTCGATGGCACTCGATCGCTGCTGCGCCCCCGCGGTGTGCCACCATGCGGCCCACTCTACGAAACGGCGCCCGGCCCGTTCCGGGAAATTGCGAGATATCTTCCGGGGGTCCGGGGGGCGGGGGTTCCGACATCGCACCCGCCGACACGCGCCACGTCGCCGGCGACGGGCAAAGGCATCGGCGGGCCGTTCCTGGCGCCGCGATGCTGGAAAGAACGTCTCCCCGGGTGCGGCCCGGCGGGGTATATTGGCCGCGTGATCCCGGCTGCTGCACGCCGGGCGCGGAAGGCGGCACGGAGGGACGTCATGAACGCGGCGGCTGATGCGAGGGGCCTTCGGGTTTCCATTGTCAATGGAGTTGATTGTGGCGATTGAACCGGACATGCAGCAGCCAGTGCAGGTGCAGGATCATCGTTGGCATAACTTGATCTCAGCCCTGCTCTCGATCGGGGTCGGCGCCGTTGCCGTACTCACAACAATCGCATTGAGTGCTTTTAATGCCTGGGGCGAGGACGCGGTGGTCACGGGCTGGGTGGTCTTTGTTCCGGGCGTGTGCGGCGTGATATGGGCGATGACTTCCGGAGTGTATTGGCTGAAATACGCACGCTGCCCACGATGCTGGGCGAGACTGAAAGATCCCCGGCCGGTGAAAGGGCACAGTCTGGACAAGAATGGTGAGGTGGATTTCAGTCGACGCAATCCTGCATGCTATCGATACTTTACGTGTCAGGCGTGTCGAATTCGATGGCGCGCGTATGTGCCGAAATATATCGGCACGGGTGGGATTGGGGGCATTGGCCCGCCGCCACGTTGAGCGGTCGTGTTGAGTTGGTGGGCCCGGTGTTTCCTTGACAGATTTGTTTGTTCGTAGGATGCCCGCCTCGTGGAAACGTGCGCGGGCATGATGCCCCCGGAAGAATCCCGGAAGAGCCCCCGGGGTGGACGCCGATGCGCAGGGGAGTTTCTTCCGAATGGCGCGTTGGCGCAGTGGGCGAAACTTTCCGGGGGTGCCATGCCTCATCGCGAAGCGTGAGGCATGTGGGTTGGAAGGATGCTTCGCCCTCTTCTCTCCGGGGGCGGCACGAAGCAT
>SLJD01000303.1 GCA_007135295.1 Phycisphaerales bacterium | reverse complement strand
TCCGGTCGCTGTCGCGGTCGAAGAGCCCGTGGATGGTCGTCGGCTGGATGGGGGTGGTCGCGGCGTTCGTCATCCTGTCGTACTACAGCGTCGTCGCCGGCTGGTGCATGCATTACGCATGGCACGCGGTGACCGAGACGTTCAACGGCATGTCGAATGAGGAAATCGAGGGGATGTTCGGGGCGGTCTACGCGAACCCCGCGCTGAGCACGATGTGGCACCTGATCTTCATGGGGATCACGATCTCGATCGTGGTGGCGGGGATCAAGGAAGGCATCGAGCTGTGGGTGAAGATCCTCATGCCGGTGCTGCTCGGGCTGCTGATGATCCTGCTGGTCTATTCGATCCAGTCGGGCGGGTTCATGGACGGGCTTCGGTACCTCTTTACGCCGGATCCGGAGCAATTTGAGTTCGGCCGGTCGTCGCTGGCGGCCCTGGGGCAGGGGCTGTTCACCTTGAGCGTGGGCATGGGGGCGCTGATCACGTACGGCAGTTACCTCCGCCGGGATGATGACCTGACGGCGACGACGACGACCGTCGGCGGCGTGGACACGGTGATCGCGCTGCTCGCGGGGCTGGTGATCTTTCCGATCGTGTTTGCGGCGATGCTGGAGCCGGACGCGGGGCCCGGGCTGGTATTTGTCACGCTGCCGATCGCGTTTGCGGACATGGGCGGGGCGGGCATGCTGCTCGCGCCGGTGTTCTTCATCCTACTGACGTTTGCGGCGCTGACGAGCGCGATCTCCCTGCTTGAGGTGGCGACGGCGTACTTCATCGATGAGCGGGGCTGGACGCGGACGAAGGCGGCGCTCGGTACGGGCGGGCTGATCGCGGCGCTGGGGATTCCCTCCGCCGTCGCCGGGGGATCGGCGCTGTTCGGCGAGGGCATGGCGAATCTGACGAGCCGCGTGCCGATCCTCTTCGGCGAGGACGGCGTGGGCTGGCTCGATTTGATGGACTATTTCGCAGAAAGCTGGCTGCTGCCGCTTGGCGCGATGGGGATTTCACTGTTTGTCGGCTGGCGCGTGCCGTCCGACGCGCGCGAGGCGGGCTTCAAGGCGGGATCGAGTCTGAAATGGCTGTATCCCGGGTGGGTCGTCCTGCTGCGGTACGTCATTCCCATTATCATCTTTGTGCTGTTCCTCAATGAGATCGGCATGATCGACTTGAACAACTGAACCGCTGAGGCCGGCACCGAAGCCGGCGCCGACTGAGGCGCGGGCAGACCGACGGCACATTCCTGACACGAGCACACCGACATGATCGATACCTTCGCGGACTTGCTGGGTACATTCAGCGACATCCTCTTCCACGATGCGGTCGTGTTCATCGTGCTCGGCTCGGGGTTGCTGTTTACGATCTGGAGCGGCTTCAGCCAGTACCGCGCGCTGACCCACGGCACGGCGGTCATCCGCGGCAAGTGGGATGAAAAGGACGACCCGGGAGCGATCAACCACTTCCAGGCGCTGTCGGCGGCGCTGTCGGCGACGGTCGGGCTGGGCAACATCGCCGGTGTCGCCGTGGCGGTCGCGCTCGGCGGGCCGGGGGCGATCTTCTGGATGTGGATCATCGGCGTGATCGGCATGGCGCTGAAAACGACCGAGGTCACGCTGTCGATGCTCTACCGCAACACCGATGAGCCGGACAACCCGCATGGCGGGCCGATGTGGGTCGCCAAGGAAGGGTTCCGTCGGATGGGCTTCGGGACGCTCGGGACGGCGGTCGGCGGTGTGTTCTGCGTCACGGTGATCATCTCCGCCATCACGGGCGGGAACATGTTCCAGTCGTGGAACGTCGGCGACGTGACGCGAACGTATTTCGGCATTCCGCCGATCGTCTGCGGAATTGTGCTCGCCATCGTCGTCGGGCTTGTGATCATCGGCGGGATCAAGCGGATCGGCGCCGTCGCCGGGCGGATGGTCCCGGTGATGTGCGTGCTGTATCTCATGGCGGCGGTGTACGTGCTGTCGATGAACCTCGGCGAGATTCCCGCCATGCTGTGGATGATCGTGCAGGCGGGACTGCCGGAGTGGCTCGGCGGTTCAGCGGTTGAGCCGCAGGGCGCGTTCCTCGGCGCGACGTTCGGCTACGCGGCGATCTGGGGGGTCAAGCGGGCGCTCTTCTCCAGCGAAGCAGGGCAGGGCTCGGCCCCGATCGCGCACTCGGCGGCGAAGACGAAGGAACCGGCCCGCGAGGGCGTCGTCGCCGGCCTGGAGCCGTTCATCGACACGATCGTCGTCTGCACGCTGACGGCGCTGGTGATCATGGCGAGCGGGGCGTGGAACCGCCCGGCGGAAGCGGAGTACGCCGACCTGCCGGACATGGTCAACGCGCAGCGGCTGGTGACGATGGAGACGGAGCGGTCGCTGCTGTTCTTCGAGCGGGAGGTCGAGACGACGCGGTACGGAATCGTTCTGGATGAGACCGAGGATGAGATCATCTTTCTCGACGGCGGAGCCGGGCCGCGCGACCCAGCGTACCAGGCGCATCCGCGCGAGACGGTTGTTGAGCTTGACACGGCCCCGGACCGCTGGATGCCGAACACGTTCGAACTGCCGGCAAAGTCGCCGGACGAGCGCGAGATCAGCGGCGAGTGGTCGGTCGGCGACACGGCGTTCATGCTCATTCGGACGGAACTGGACGAGGAGAAGACCGGCGCGGACGTCGGGCGGCAGCTCGGCCGCGTTCGCCGATTCAATGACGATCTTGTCATCGCGTGGGCGCCGATCGAATCCGACGAGCAGCCGACGTTCGACGAAGCGGGGATCTACGGCCATTACGCGGGGGCGGCGCTGACCGCGCACGCCTTCGACCGCGTCACGCCGGGGCTGGGCATGTGGCTTGTGGTGCTCGCGTCGTGGCTGTTCGCGATCTCGACCGCGATCACATGGAGTTACTACGGCGAGCAGGGCATTGTGTACCTCGTCGGCGAGAAGGGCGTCCTGCCGTACAAACTCATTTACTGCCTGCTCATCGCGGTGGCGACGTTCGGGTTCATCACGACCGACGAGCAGCTTGATCTGTGGACGACGATCGGGCTCGGCGTGATGCTGTGGGTGAACATCCCGATCATGCTGATCTTCGGTTACCAGGCGATGCGGTCGTACCACGACTACATCGGTCGGCTGAAGAGTGGCGATATGCAGCCACCGCACGACGCGCCGTCGATCACGGACGTGGTTGAAGGCAAGGACGTGGAGTGATGGCCGACGACCGGCGCCGCGTCACAGAGGGAGGCGGGCCGGCTCGTTCGATTGCGATCACGTCGATCGCAGGACGGCGCGGACCGGGCTGGCGTCGAAGCCGACGAGCGGCAATGGCAGGGCGATGAGTTCGTACAGCCCGTCGGGCACGTCGCGCAGGACGATCCCTTCGAGGATCGCCATGTCGTGCGCGAGAAACCGCTTGTGGCTGAGCAGCTTGCTGTCATCGAAGAGATCGACGCTCGGCGTGTCGATGCCGATGAGCTTGATGCCCCGCCGGGCGCAGTGATCGACGAGCTTCGGGTCGAGGCCGGCAAAGTCTTCGTTCCAGTCCGTCGGATCGGGAAACGTTCCGGTGCGGATGAGGACTCGGTGCACGTCGGGCGGGTCGGGCAGGTCGCGCAGATCGTCGCCGGTGACGCGGGAACCGGGCTGCACGGCAGCCGTGACGACGCGGCAGGGGCCGAGATACGGTTCGAGCGGCCGCTGGTCGATCGCGGGCCCGCGGCGGCTGTAATGGTTCGGGCCGTCGGCGTGCGCGCCGAGGTGGACGGTGGCGTGCAGGGTGGAGAGCGTGACGGTGTCGCCCTTGGCGATGTCGGTAAGCACT
>SLJD01000401.1 GCA_007135295.1 Phycisphaerales bacterium | reverse complement strand
TCGATTTCTACATCGATCTCTACCGCGAGCCGGCCGAGTAACGCTTCGAATCCGAAAGTCACTACCCGACCCGAGTTAATCGGTTCTGGGAGCGTGAAGCGGATTCATCTGGGGGAGTCGATCGAAGCTCGCCGCCGAAGGCGTTTGAATTGCGCAAAAGAAAAGCGGGCCAACCCCAGGACCGGGTCAGAGAGCAGCGTGAAGACACTGTTTTCTCCCCCCCGGCCTGCGAAGCCCGCATTTCTGGAAGTGATCTCCCCAACGAGGGGAGATAGCGGCAGATTGAGTATGGGATCCCCGCTTGACAATGTCAATGCCTTTTTCCCAGACTTTTTGGGACATCTGCAATCGTCTCATTTCGGGAGGTTTAGGAAAACCCTCGCAATTGAATTGCCCGTGGCAGAAATGATGTTTGGCCGACCGGCCGCCGAGCACCGACAAACTCCGCGAAATCCGTTCGGACTGGACATCGATCACTTCGTGCCGGCCGGGCCGCCGTCGCCGTATTTCGCTTCGATCGCCTGCGTCAGATCAACGCCGGTGATGTTGGCCAGCGTTGTCAGCCAGGCGAGCACATCAGCGAACTCCTGTTCAAGGTTCGCCTGGTCGCCATCGCCGCGATGCCGTCGGCCGAGGGCATGAGCGAGTTCGCCGACCTCCTCGGAGAACCAGAGAAATGTCGCTTCCGGACCGCGGGCGGAATCCGTCTCGAAGTACCGATCGCGGATGAACTTTTGAAATTCGTCAATGCGCATGTCGGCATTGTGGCGGACCGGGCGAACTTCTGCACGCGGCAACCGCGCGGTCAGCCGGCCAAGGCCTCGCGCGCCGACGCCGGGCCTCGCCGGATCGCCACGGCAAGCAGTGTGAGATCGGCGGGGTTGATGCCGGCAAGCCGGCTGGCCTGGCCCATGGTCTTCGGGCGGAACTCGGCGAGAACCTCAGCCGCCTCACGCCGCAGGCCGGGAACCACATGGGGGTCGAGCCAGTCGGGGATCGACTGCTGATCCGTTTTTGACTGGCGGCGGACCTCGGCCATCTGTCGCTCGATATAGCCGTCGTACTTCGCTTCGGTCACAACGCGATCGACGAGCCGCCGGTCGACTTCCATCTCAAGATATGGGGCGACGCCCTCGACCGTGGTGTGTGGACGACGGGCGATTTCCCGCAGCCGCTTACCGCCGGAGACCCGTTGCTCAAACGCGCGGCGGATCGCTTCGAGCATCTCGCTGCGTTGCTGCCACACGCTCCAGTGTCGGTCGCCAATAAGTCCGAGTTCGCGGCCGAGTGGTGTGAGCCGCTCATCAGCATTGTCCGCCCGCAGCAACAGGCGAAACTCGGCCCGGCTCGTGAACATGCGATACGGCTCGCGCGGCGTCTTGGTGACAAGGTCGTCCAGCATCACGCCGATGTACGCCTGCTCCCGGCCAAGCCGAATGGGGGACTCACCGATCACCCGGCGGGCGGCGTTCAGTCCGGCAATGAGGCCCTGCCCCCCCGCTTCTTCATAGCCCGTCGTGCAGTTGATCTGGCCGGCCAGATACAGCCCGGCGACGCGCTTCGTCTCGCATGTCGAATCGAGCTGCGAGGGCCAGACCATGTCGTATTCGACGGCATAACCCCAGCGGAGAATCTCCGCTCTCTCGCAACCCGGCATGGTGCGCACAATCTGCTCCTGCACGTCCACCGGCAGCGAAGTAGAAATCCCGTTGCAGTAAACCTCGTTCGTGTGCCGGGACTCGGGCTCAAGAAACACATGGTGTGACTGGCGGTCCTCGAAGCGAACCACTTTGTCCTCGATCGACGGGCAGTACCGGGGGCCGCATTCCGCATCGATCTGGCCGGTGTACATCGGTGCGCGGTGCAGGTTCGCCCGGATCAGATCGTGGGCCTCTGCCGTGGTCTGCGTCAGTCGGCACTCGACCTGATCGAGACATGGAAAAGCGTGCTCGCAGGCCGGGGTGCTGGTGAGATCGCTGAACGGCACAGGATCCTGGTCGCCGATCTGCCGCTCAAGATGGTCCCAGTCGATCGACTCCCGCGCGAGCCGGGGCGGTGTGCCGGTCTTGAGCCGGCCGAGTTCGAAGCCGAGCCGCTGGAGCGTGGTTGAGACGCTGTTGGCGGGCTTTTCACCGACGCGGCCGCCGGCGGTGCGCTGTTCGCCGGTGTGCATCAGGCCGCGCATGAAGGTGCCGGTCGTCAGAACGACCGAGTCGGCGCGGAGCACCATGTCCTGTTCGAAGCGGTCCGCATCGGCCGGTTGAGACGGGTAGATCGGCTGGGCGTGCTCGCCGTCAAGATGCACCGGATGACCGGTTGGATGCACGATGCCGCTTCCGGCCGGAACGACAATGCCGACGACCTGCCCGTTCTCCACAAGAATGTCGTCCGCGGAGCCGGCGATGACGTCGATGCCCGGCTTCGTGGCGAGCAACCGCTGAACCTCGGCCGCGTAGGCGTACTTGTCCGCCTGGGCACGCGGGCTGCGGACTGCTGCTCCTTTCGAGGTGTTGAGCATCTTGAACATGATGCCGGTCGCATCGATCGCCCGGCCCATGATCCCGCCGAGTGCATCGATTTCCCGGACCATCTGCCCCTTGGCAAGCCCGCCGATCGCCGGGTTGCAACTCATGGTTCCGATCTTTGACGGATCGAGCGTGACCAGCGCGACCTGCCGGCTCCCGCCGGCCGCATTCAACACCGACGCAGCCGCCCAGGCGGCTTCAGTGCCAGCGTGGCCGCCGCCAATGACGATGACGTCATACCTGTCCAGAATGGATCCAGGGCGTTCCATAAGCGGCGATTATAGACGTTCGCCCGCGACTGATCCGGACCGTCAAGTGGTGGCTGAGGTGCTGAGAGACCGCCGGATGCGCTCGCGAAATGTCCTTTTATCAGTTGCCCGCTCCGCCCGCCGCCGATACATTCAGCCCGCCCCAGAAGTGGTCCGAGCCGCGGTTGGCACGCGCCGGGCCCTGCTCGCATTCAGCCGAGGTATCCCTTCATGATCGGATCACTGTGCAGCCGCCGGATGCCGGCCGTCGCGGCGTCGCTGCTTGCTGTATCGGCGACGATGCCGACATTCGCCGACCACAACATCACTGACGGGTACATGGATCATGACGGCCTGGCCGACACGGTCCATGCGCTGGCGGAACGGCATGACGCCTGCTCCCTCGATTTCATCGGCTTCAGCCGTGAAGACCGAGGGCTGTTCCTGCTCATCCTCTCCAGCGAGTTGGAGACGCATCACCACCGCCCGGCCCTGCTCCTGACCGCCGGACTTGACGGGCGGCACTGGGTGGGTACCGAAACCGCCGTCCGCGTCGCGGAGCGGCTGCTCAACGAGCATTCGGATCTGCTTGAGGATGTCACCGTCTACGTCATTCCCCGCGTCAACCCGGACGGCGCGGAACTGAACTTCGGGCCGGTCAATACGGGAAACGTCGGCAATCTTCGAGCGGTGGACCTTGACCGGGACGGTCTGATCAACGAGGACGGCCCCAACGATCTGCTGGACAACGGCGTGATCACGCAGATGCGCCGCACCGATCCACCGCTCGGCGACGAGGCAACGCATATGGCCGACCCCGCCGATCCGCGACTGCTGAAGGAACCCGACGCTTCACAAGGCGAACGCGCGGTGTATTCGATCTGGCCGGAAGGCATCGATGAGGACGGGGATGGCGAGATCGCTGAGGACGGGCCGGGCGAGGTCGACCTTGACCGCAACTTTATGCACCTCTGGCCGGAACACGACCGGCGGGCCGGGCCGCACCAGCTCAGCGAACCTGAGTCGCTCTCGCTGGCCGAATTCGT
>SLJD01000161.1 GCA_007135295.1 Phycisphaerales bacterium | reverse complement strand
CGCCGGCGACGTTCCTCTTCCTCGTCATGCGGCGCCTGTTCTTCGGCCTCCTGCTCATCCTCATCGTCAACCGCCGCCGCCCCGGTCCATGGCGCTGCTTCAAGCTGCGGGACAAAGGCAAAGCACCCGGCGAAGATCGCGCCGGTGACCGCAGCCGCCAGCCACGCCCGGCTGATCTCGATCGGCGCGGCGATGCGCGCGTTCATTCCGCGCAAGGCCCGCTGGGCGTCGGCGGTGATCCACTGCGCAACATCCGGCCCGGCGGCTCCGCCGCCGGCCAGTACCGCCTGGGCCGTGCCGACCCGGTCCTTGAGTTCGAGCCGCCGGTCGATGCGAACCGCCACGGCCATCGGATCCGGCCGCAACTGCCACGCCCGGGCCAGACCGCCGACGAGTCCCGCCCCGGCCAGCGCCGCGTAGATCCAGTCCGGCGTGACCACGCCGGTCAGCCGCGTAGCCAGCAGCACCATCAATGCCGCCGCGACCCCGAACGTCACCCCGACCGCTCCCCACGTCAGACCGAGGTTGAGCATCATCCGCATTCGGACGCGCGAAATGGCTTGCTGCAGATCGTTCATGGTGTTCACCTCGTGCAAGGCGTGCGGGTCGGCTTCCAGCGACGCGGCAGGCGTTCAGCCCCTCATTGACAGCCGACATCACCTGACATCGGCCGAGTTGTCGCCCCGGTTTCTATTCCCGGTTTCCTGATCCGGGTTTCTGGCCGGTCTCAGGCCCCCCGATCCACTTCTACATCTCTCGGCTAACCCGCCCGGCCGACGTGCTCGGCTCATCGACAAAATCCGACGTCGACGGGCAACCAGCCACCCTCTTCCTACGAACCATGGTAGGAGAGGGATCGATTCCGTGGTTGATCAAAAAACCGTCCGCATGCCAGTCGCCGCCTGTTTCCCCAGATGTCTGAAACCGCTATCTGAAACGACGGCCAGGCGACAGGACAAACCGCGAATCCCCTCTCAACAGGCCCCGGCTTCGCCGGCCGGAACAGCCCGGTCAGAAAGCAGGAGAATTTGAAAATATTGGGAATGATTGAGGAAACAAAACCGCTCCATATATCGTTTTACACGTAAGAACACAAGAAACCACCCCCACACTTGCTCTTCTCCTCCTTCCCCCCACGCGACCTGAACGGATCCCATCCGTTCAGGTTGTTTTTTGCCCCTGCCGGCACGGCCGCCGCCATCTGTTGGATATCTCTGCCACATGCAGGCGAGCGTCCACGCAAGCCCACTCAGGCGTGGGTTACGGCTGGATGTTGCTGTGGTGGCTGGGCATGCGGTACATCGTCGGCATGAGGTAGTGGCGATCCTGAAACGACGTCACCGTCCCGCTGATGAGCACCGCCATCGGCGTGCCGCGGCGGCGGGCCTGCGACTCGATCCGCTCGAGCATCTGGCCCGGCAGCAGCAGCAGCGGCGGGTCGGCGAGTCCTGACGAGTCCGCATCAAAGACGAACACCCACGCCCCTGTCGAGTCGCGGACGATGTTGCCCCGACGCTGCACGATCAACTCCCCCTCGCCGAACACTTGCCGTTCCGCCTCATCCGTGGACGAAGCGTCCTCACCGCCCCCCAGCCGCGGGCTTCGCGCCAGCGCCCCGACGGCCCGCTCGAGTTCCTCTTCCACCCGCTCAACGGGATCATCCGACTCCTCACCAGCCTCGGGATCGTCCGGCGATGCGGGCGCATCCGCTGGATCTTCGGCCGGCTCATCCGGCGGATCGGGAGTCTCGTCCGCGGCTTCCCTTTCGTCGTCCGGCGGCGGGTCGTAGCTGCGGAGTTCCGGCGCGTGGGTGACAAGGAAGAAATTCCGGCCGTGGTACACGAACACCTCGCCGGTTGCTTCAAACGTGATGACCTGGTCAGGCATTGCTTCCACCATCCGCTGCATTTCCTGAAACAGCGTATTGGGAAGCATGAGCAGTTCGTGCCCGTCGACGTCCGTCGCCGCGTCGCCGTCGTCGACAAGCCGGTACGTCCACCAGCCGGTATGCGAGTCGACCTGAAGCGTCCCGGCTGCCTGCACGAGGAAGCTCCCTTCGCGGAGCAGCGACGCCCGCCCCGGCCGGTGCGCCTCCCGGGCCGGCTCGGTTAAGGCCGGCTGCTCGGCCCCGTCGCGCTGCGATCCCTCCGGCTCGTCAGCCCGGGCGGCCCCGGTCAGCAGACCAGCGCCCGCAGCGACAACGGCGCCAACCGCCGCGACGGACAGCGGCCGTCGCAGCCGCGTCCTGTTCGGCACAGGTTCGCGCCGGTGGTTCCTCTCCTCATCGTTGCGGCTGCGGGTCATAAGCGGGGTCCGTGTGGGCTTCTCGGCGGCTGTTCGAGTGTGCGCCGCAGGTTCGGGTGTGCAGGCCAGGGCAAATCGTATCGCCCCACCATAATCGTATCGTCCAGACCCGGCCCGTCAGGCAAATACCGGCCACCATTCGGACTACCGCTCGGACGTTCCCCCCGCCGCCGGCCCCGTCCGCCCCGGCCGCGAAGTGGCTGAGCATTCAAGCAAACCAGCCCGATCCGCCGATGGTGCCGCTGAGTGAACAGACGCCGGCACTCGACCGCACACACCGGCACCGCACCATGGGGCAGACGCCATGCAATCACACGGCTCGGCGCGGCGGACAACTGAAACGCCCGGCACCGGTCAGCTGAGTCGGCTGGCCGCGGCGATCCTCGCCGCCACGCTCGGCGCTGCGGCTGTCGTCGGCCTCGGTCCGGTCGGCTGCGGCTCCTGGTCGCCGCGTGAAGTCTCCAGTTCCTTCACCATGCCTCCGCCGATCGGCCGTTCGGTTGACCTGCGCAATGAGCCCCTGCCGGACGTGCGGCGATCGAACGTCGTCATCGGCACGTTCGAAAACCCCAGGCAGCCCGACGTACGGTGGGCGGACGTCGGCGAACACGTCAGCCGCCTCATTCAACGCAACCTCGCCGGCGACCGGCGGTTCAACGCCCGCCTCGACGCCGGCATCGGGCGCAGCGTCGACAAAGTGCTCTTCGAGCACGGCAGTTCGCCGCGAGAGCAGTTCGAAAGCATCGTCCGCGCCCACCCCGATGTCGATTACGTCATCACCGGCCGGGTGACCGACTTTCACCACACCGCCGACCTGCCTGAAGACGTTTCGCGGCGGAACCTGCTCGGTCGGCGCCGGAACGAAGCCGTCGTGGCCTTCGAAGCGCACATCGTTGACCTGCACGCCAAGCGCGTCATCGTCACCGAGGATTTCGTCGGCGTGACGAGCGCGCGGGGCACGGACACCGATGAAATTTACGCCGGCCTCGCCCTCGAGTCGTACCTCTTCCGCAACACGCCGCTCGGCCGGGCCGGCGACGAAGCCGTCGACCGCCTCGTCCGCCGCATGGACGCCATGGCGCCGCTCGAACCCGAGGAACTGCGCATCGTCGAACTCGAAGGCCGCCGCCGCGTCACCATCGTCGGCGGGCGCGAGCACGGCGTCTCGAGCGGCCAGCAGTACTACGTCTACACCGTCCCGGAAGGGCGCTCGACCCCCGAGCCCGTCATGGACCCCGCGCTCGGCCGGCCGCTCGCGGTCCGCATCGATCACGTCCGGCAGGACTGGTCGACGGCGTGGCTTCTCGGCGAACCGCCGGAACATGTCAACCTCCGAAGCACGGTCCTCTCCCGCCGCCCGCCGCAGTCCGGCCGAACGACGGCGGTCGCGCCGACGGATGATCAGTAACTGGCATCCCCGGCGTGACGTAGTGTCGCGGCTTGGAACTCGATTGCGTCGCGTGTCGGCGGATGCTCAACGCGACGATGCCATAGCTCGGCTCGGCGTCCTCAGCCCCTGACTGCGATGCATATAT
>SLJD01000461.1 GCA_007135295.1 Phycisphaerales bacterium | reverse complement strand
GACGTTCCGTGAGGTGCATCGTTGGCCTCCTTGCAGACGACCAGCGCATCATGAGCCTTTTTCACCCAAAGCGCAACCGTACATGCGCCGAACGCGCCTGAAGATGATCTGGAATCCGTATTACTGCCCCATGCACCCGGAAGTACAAGGCGAAGAGAACGAGGTATGTAAAATCTGCAACATGGATCTTGTTCCGGGCCAAAGATACTTTGAGTGAGTACGAATCGACCGCTCCCGGTCCGAGGCAACAACCGGTGATGGCCCCGTCCACCACCCGGGACGTCAGGCGCGAGAACTCGAACAAGAGGTTTTTCTCCGGGGGCTGGCGTCCGCCAGGACCACTCTCGCCCTCCGGTCGATCATGGCGGGAGCAAGTGGTTCCATGGGCGGGTGTTACGCGCCGGACTTCGGCTCGGACGACTGTTGTGGTGTCGAGAGGCCCCGGTCGTCGCTCGATTCGGCCGGCTTGACCCGAAACTGCGGATTGACCAGGCCCGCCACGGCTCCGGACATCCGGCCGGCGAGTTCGGCGTGCTTGAGCAGGTACTGCATCACCGTGGTCATCAGCGTCGCGTGCGACCAGGTAAGCGGGCTGACCGAGACCGGCAGTCCGGTATGGGGGTGGTACTGCTCGGCGAGTACGCCCGACTCCGCCGCCCGCTGCTGCACCCATTCCAGCAGGTCGAGCGATTTCTCCAGCTCAAGCATGTTCTCCGCCCGCGCAATCCGGTGCATCGCCTGCCAGAGCGTGCAGATGA
This sequence comes from Phycisphaerales bacterium, assembly GCA_007135295.1. Lineage (GTDB taxonomy): Bacteria > Planctomycetota > Phycisphaerae > Phycisphaerales > SM1A02 > SLJD01. The sequence continues at coordinate 3,086 of SLJD01000461.1, read as the reverse complement.
CCCACGGGTTGCCCGGCACGTCCTCGATGTTGTCGTGCTCCACCTGGTGGTAGTAGTCCCGCTCGTACCGCGCCACGCCGCCGACGGGCGTGCGGACCCACAACCGATCCATGATGGCCTGCATCTCCGCGCCGACCGCCGGATGGTCGGCCGGCAGCGCGTCGAACGCGAAGAGAGCGTAGTTCGCCGCGTCCACTGTCATGTCCAGCCGATACGTGCCATCGTCGAGGGGCGTGGCCATTCGCGCGAATCGCTGGAGATGAGGGTCCCATAGGTGGCGGAGCATCGAGCCGCACATCCGCTCGGCGCCTTCGTGGTACCGGGCCGCATGGTCGAGGGCGCCCATATCGCGGGCGAACCCCGCCGCCGCCCGCAACGCCCCGATTGTCGCCGCCGTTGTGAACGTGTGCACTCCCCGCCGTTCTTCCCACAGATCCCAGCTCGGCCGGGGCAGGCCGTGGTGGTCGCGGTGCTCCATCAGCCAGTTCGCCGCGTTGATGACGAGCTTGTGATAGAGCGGCTTGATGAACTCGACATCCCGAAAGACAAGAAAATGCTGCCGCAGCGCCCACAGCACCAGCGCGGTCTCGTCCTGCTGAATTGGCAGCACTTCCCGCCCATCCATCATCCACGGGTGCCAGCTCGACGCCAGCGTCCCCGACGGGTTGTATTTGTGCAGGAAATACCCTTCGGGCTCAATCACCTCGCCGCAGAACCGGAAGAACGACCGGCTCAGTTCCCCGTGACCGGAGAGCACCAGCGCCTGCGCCACGAGCGCCCCGTCCCGCGGCCACATGTATGAATACGTATCGCCCGCGAAGTGCGTGATGTCTGAATCATTGGCCGCCATGATCGCCCCGCCGTTATCGATCTGCGTGCGGAGAATCAACTGGCTGCGAATGAACAGATCGCGCAGCGGCTCGGGGATCGGCGAGAAGTCCACCGGTTCCTTGCACGCCCACAAGCGCCAGTACGCCTCGGTCCGGTCGATCATCCGCTGGGGCGTGCGGGCGAGGATCTTGCTATTCAGACCCTTGACGGCCTTGTAGGTCGAGCCGGCGGCGATCCAGTAGCTCATGCATGTCGACCCCCCGGCCAGAATCTGCAGATTCACCCCGACCGTCGAATCGACCGATCCCTGCGCGATCGGGTTCCGGCTGAGCTGGCCGTCTTCCGCGTCACGCCACGTCCCTTCCGCGGCGTTGATTCGCTTCGCCCCGGTCGTCCAGTGATCGATCCCGCAGGTGCGGTCATCGCATGCGTTGATAAGAAAGTAGGTGTCATCGCGGTAGTGCACGAGCCCCATTGTCAACGGGTCGTAGTTCACCGTATCGCCGACCGCCGTGCCGCTGACGGAAATGTCGTGATGAAAGAAGATGCGTACATCGCGCCCCTTGCCGAGCAGGTCGTGAATGACGATCCGCCTCAGGTACACCGGACTCGAGTAATCGACCGCGTCGTTGCAGTGCAGTTCAACGCCCAGCGTCTCATGCCGCAGCACCACTTCCGTCACCATCGTGTCAGGCAGGTACCGCATCGACCGCGTCCACCCCGGGTCCTCAATCCACGCGAAGAGCCCGTCCGCCCACACGCCGAACCGCTGGACGTGGCCGGCGGTGTGATTGGGCATGCCGACGCGGGGCCAGTAGACGTCGCGCACGCGATACGAATCGTCGAATGTAATGAGCATTTCGCCGTTGCCGACGGGAATGTCACGTGGCATGACGTCAGAACCTCACGATGGGCCGGCCGGTGTGCGGACAGTCGGTCGGCAGGGATTGAACCGGCGATCAACCGCCCGACTGATCGTTGAGCATCTGTTCCGCGAGGGCGGCGGCTTCCTCGTCGCTCATCTCGGCTCCTCCGCCGCCTTCGCCACCCCCGTATGTGTCATTTTCCGCAGATTCGCTCTTTTCTCCACCGAGCGCTTCGACCCGCTGCTGCACGTCGCCGATGTTCGTCACCCGGATGCCGAAGTTCTCCCCAACCTTGACCGCATTGCCAACCCCAACCTGAATATTGTTGACAAGAATGTCCAGATCGTCATCAGCGCGCTTTGGCAGTTCGAGGATGGCCCCGGGCGAGATGTTCATGACATCCTCCACCGGCATCCAGCGCTCGGCAATCTGCACAATCACCGGCACCTCAATCTTCAGAATCGTCTCAATATCAGACGGCATACCGCTCTCCATCGGCTCAACACGGCGGGCGCCTTCATCAGAACCGGCAGACCGTTGGCGACATCAGACCCCGCCGCCCGCACCAGCCGACATTTTGAGTAGTATGCATCCATCGTGTCTTCCGCCTCCAGCGTCCGGTGAGCCGCCCATGAGCAATCCCCGCCTACTCTTTCGCGTCGGCATGAAGATCCTCGGCCTCTGGGCGGTCCTCTACGGCACGATCGAGGTCGCCCGGAATATCCTCTCCTTAATGCTCTTCCAGTTCCAAGGGGCCCTCGCGTGGGCTGACCTCGGGCAGGCCGGCCTCGCAATGTTTTTTCCCAACGCGGCGTTCATCGCAGTCAGCGTCTACCTGCTCATCGGCGGGCAGTGGGTCGTTGATGTCGCCTTCGCCGGCGGCCCCGGCGCATGCCCGGCATGCGGATACCCGATGCAGCATTCAAACTCTTCGCACTGCCCGGAGTGCGGCACCACCGCCCCGTCGGCCACTCCAGCCGCCACCGCTGATCGACCCGGCAATCAACCCGCTTCCTGACAATCGCATGCCGATCGACTCACTCCACAATCGCCGCGTCACGGTCATGGGGCTCGGCCGCTTCGGCGGCGGGGTCGGCGTCACGCGCTGGCTTGCTGCGCACGGCGCGCACGTCACGGTCACTGATCTCGAACCGGCCGAGTCACTGACCGGCTCCATCGATGCGTTGCGTGATCTCATCGACGTCGGCTCGGTCGAACTGCGCCTCGGCGGCCACGATGAATCCGACTTCCGCGCGGCTGATATCGTCATCGCCAACCCCGCCATCCCCAAGCCGTGGGCGAATCCCTATCTGCGCGCAGCCGAGCAGGCCGGCGCGACGATCACCACCGAAATCCGCCTGCTCGTTGAGCAACTCGACCGCGGCACCG
>SLJD01000020.1 GCA_007135295.1 Phycisphaerales bacterium | reverse complement strand
TGACGCCCAATCCCATCGAGGCACCACGCGTCGCCGCCATCTTCGAACGGGCCGCACGGGGCGAACTGCCCAACCAGATCGCCAACGACATCAACGACCTCGGCTGGCCGACGAAGGTGTACCACTCGAAGCGATCCGGCAAGACCACCGGTGGCGGCAAATGGACCGCACGCCAGATCGTCGACACGCTGCGCAATCCGGTCCACATCGGCCGCTTCACCCACGGCACCGATACGCGTGACGGCTGCCACGAGCCGATCGTCGACCAGGCGATCTTCGACGCCGTGCAACAGCAGCTCGACGCCCGCCGCACCACCGATGGTCGGTTCAAGCGGGTGCGGCACGACCACCTCGCCTTCCGCCAGACCATCGCCTGCCCACGCTGCGGCCGCTTCCTCACCAGCTACCAGACCACCAAGCGCAACAGTGATCGTTCCGGCATCACCCGCTTCTTCTATAGCTGCCGCTCCACCGCCGGCGGCCTCCCCCGCTGCAAGGGCGTCCACTACCCCGCGTGGGAATTCGAGCAGGCCGTCTGCGGAATCTTCAACGATCTTGCCACCTGGCGCGACTTGCTCGGCAGCGATGCCACCGACGAACTGATCGAACAGGTGATGGAAACCTGGTCCGCCATGCCCTGGCCCTGGAAGCGCGACTGGCTGAAGGGTGCGGTTAAACGCATCGAGATCGACGAGGCCGACAGCGCCATCAGCATCACCTTCTCACCGAATGCAGCGAATCCCTTTCTTCAGCAATATCAAGTACTTACGAACCCGCCTGTTAACAGCCCGGTTTCCGGACAGTAAGGGCGATTTAGAGCTTGACCCGTCTGCAAACAAGCGGACGGGTCTTTCCTTTACCTGTGGCCAGGCGGCGCAACCACCGCACACAACGCCAGTTCCGGCAACATGTTACGCCGCTTCCGCTCTCGCCATCCCGCGCCTGCCGGTTAAACCCGCCGCTCCTCTGGCGACCACTTCGCCCCGCGCTCTCAGACTCTCGGCCCTCTCCCGGACAACGGGTTAACAGACACGTTCGTGGTGGAGCCATGCGACACCAAGGGCACGTTCCCCAACCGAATAGACGCCGAGGTGAAGATATGGCACACTGTACGTAACCGTATGACTAATTGCAGGGACCGGAATGGCAAGGCGAAAATCTGACAAACATGCACGGAAAAGGGCTCGCAGGCAGGCCCGGCGCAAGGCGCGGACACAGCAGTTACGAAAGAAACAGAAGCATTCGCCAGCTGGGCCGCTCGCGAAGACACCGGAACCAGCAGCCGACCAGTCGTCCATCGATGCGCTTGCTAGGCTTTCAAGCCCGCCATTTGCCAATGACACAGCGCAAGCCGCGGCACGGGACTTGGCACAAAGAGTTAGGCCACTCGCACCGGTTTCATCCGCTGCACGTGTGGCTGGCTTGCTGACCTGTCCGGAATTGGGTGCTAACGCCTATCGACTTGAAGTACTCTTGCACGAACTGCTGCAGCATGCCCGAGGTGACCAAGACCTTGACTCCACGTGCCTGCATGATTTGTTCACATTGCTAGGCGCAACCGGTCACAGCCATTTGGAAGATCCTGCAGAGGATCTTTTTGTCTCGCTAATAATGGATGACGGGTGCAATTATCGCGTTTTCGAAGGTCTTTACGAAGGCAACACGTTTTACCTACAGCGTTTCATTGATGCCATATCGTCGATGCCACTAGAAGAACCCTTCAACGCGCTGCGACGAAGCGTGCGTGCCCTTCTTGTTTTGTCTGAGGCAGTTGCTGATCGCTCGCGCATACTTCGCTACACATCCGGCGAGGAGCTTCCACGCGACACGATCCCATCGGATATCGCTTCCTCGGTACATCATCACTGCAACCGGGTGCAGTTTGGGTCGAAACAACTTGCTGAACTTGGAATATCACTTGCCGACTTGCGTCCGTTTTTTGCGACGCTCACGGACTTGCAAAGACGCACAACCGGCGCGCCTCCTAATCCAGAACTCGAACGCACGCCGCTCCTGCAGCACGAGGGGATGGTCTACGTCCTGTCGCCTTCATACATTTCTCCAGCTATTCGGCGACTTATTGTGTCCTTCTGCGCCCGACATAACAAACTGGATACACTTCACACTGCCATCGCTTCCAGCTACTCGCGCCTGTTCCGCGAGACATCTCTGTTCGGTGAGATCAACGATCTGCCAGCATGCTGGGAGGAACGCGATGGATTGCTGACCTCAGAATGCGTCGCGGAAGTCGACCCGGGGCGTTTCATTCATTTCCTATTCGTAGTGGATGATTTTCGGGACGCAGAGAAGACTGGTGTCACTACGCCCGGCAGCGCGATGTCTGCGGCCGGCAATCTTCTGGCACACCACATTAACTCCGCAGCTCGTAAATTCTGCACCCATCCCTCGTTTCGTGAAGGCATGAGTCTTATCGTTGCGTGCGGTTGGGGTCGCGGCGTCGCGTTCGGCGTTCCATCGCGTCCAGACCTCAAGTGGGATGTTGACTTCGTATCGTCTAACGATTTGGTCACATTAAGTCGAGTGCGCCGAATAAGTCCATTGACGCTGTTTCGACTGCGCGATCATATATCGGAACTCAGGCATGCCAACGTGGAGCTTCAGAACATCAATGGCTTATTGAACCTGTATGGTTGGGCAGAGCAGTGTGGTCGTGATCTATTGCCACACGATCACATCGACCGTGACATGGTTCGCGGACCAACCCCGCTTCAGGTCATGATCACATCAAATGCTTTGTTTCACATACGCAAACAGGTTGCGCAAGACCACGATACCCACATCGCGTCGAGACCAGATGGTGATGCTGTACGAATCACTCGGTACGCCACCCAGTCCTACTTTTCCGATGATGCACGCGAACCACTGTACGTTTCGTTTGACGATGTTCTGCAGGATCGCCTGAACGCCGTATACAAGGGATTATGCTTAGATGTGTGGCTGATGGCCTCGGTAGAGAACTCTAGCGACCGCATCCACCTTTATACCCTGTGGAATGCGTTCTGTAAGTGGATGCCGGTTGTTGTCCCGATTATGGAGCGGCATCTGCCGACACCATCCGCGCAACGAAATATTCAGTGGCACATTGACTTTCCGCCCTATGATCCCTGTGTTGCTCCAACAACCGACCCGTCTGCTATGACCGACTCGCTCACCGCTCAAGTGGCACTTACTGCAGACATCCGTTCATCATTTTTGCGTGCGCGCGTATCCCGTTCCGTATATGACGCGTTTCACCGGGCGGATAACTGCGCAGAACAATCGATTTTACGAGCACTTGTACGAGGTACCTCCGAATTGCTAAGGTGCGACCTAGACGATAGGGCGATAGTCACTCAAGCCGTTCCCAGCAGCGATGCGAAGCAGTTTCATTCGTTCACGGCACAGCGCTTTGCCGACTACGTAGAGGATCAACTGCCCAGAACGCCTCTCATGCTGGAGGAATTCGATGAGTCCCTTACGCGCCTCGGGCTTGCTTGGCGGGCCGGCGCATCCCACGAGACTGAGTCTATCACTGGTGTGGATCAATGCACGTGCTTTTTGAACACAGCGGCTGATGCCGTGTGGGATGATATCCGGCAGGCACTGAGTGGCCTCAACAAGCAGAAAATACTTGAACGGCTTCTGTTGAACGGCGAAGCACTGCGGCAGGCGGACCGAGTATGGAAGCGAACGGCCCGGGCCATACTCGCGCTCTACAGCGATGCTGGCGACACGCATCGTCGAATGGCCGACCAAGCCTTCAAGCGAAGCGCATCCATCGTCAACACGAGGATCCTGATTGAAATGGCCCTCTGCGAGTGTGTGAATGATGCTGGGCTAACGCCGGGAGAACTGGAC
>SLJD01000121.1 GCA_007135295.1 Phycisphaerales bacterium | reverse complement strand
GGTTTACTCGGAATCAACCAGTTGCGTCTGATTCAGCCGGCGATAGAGCGGGCAGCGATCGAGCAGTTCGTGATGCGTACCTTCGTCGACGACTTCACCTTGGTCCATAACCACAATGCGGTCGGCGTTGCGGACCGTGCTGAGCCGGTGCGCAATGATCAGGGCGGTCCGGTGGCGACAGAATTCGCTTAGGGCCGCATTGATCTGCTGTTCTGATTCAGAGTCAATCTGGCTCGTTGCTTCGTCAAGGATGAGAATTGACGGGTCTCGCAGAATGGCCCGGGCGATGGCCAGCCGCTGGCGCTGCCCGCCGGAGAGCGAAGCGCCCTGTTCGGCGAGGCTGGCGTCGTAGCCGCCGGGAATCCGATTGATAAACTCATCGGCGTGGGCCTGCCGGGCGGCCTCAATGAGCCGTTCCCGAGTGGCGTTCTCGGCGCCGAAGGCAATGTTGTCGGCAATGCTTGTTCGGAAGAGAACCGTGTCCTGCGTGACGACTCCAATTTGTCGCCGCAGTGCCCGGAGGTTCACTGACTGAATATCCACGCCATCAATGAGCACCCGGCCCTGGCCGGGGACAAGCAGACGCGGCAGAAGACTGACAAGCGTGGTCTTGCCTGAGCCGTTGGGCCCGACGATGGCGACGCGCTCCCCGTGCGCGATCTTCAGACTCACGTCACGAAGCGCCGGTTCGTCCGCGCCGGGATAGACGAGACGGACATGATCAAACTCGATCGACTGGTGGTGCCTCGGCAGGACGGGACGCTTGAGGTCACGGGCGGTCTCACGTGGTTCGTCAATGACTTCCATGAGCCGCCGCGACGGGGCAGACGCCGCCTGAATCTCGTTATACAGCCCGGTGAGTGGCCGGAACGAGCCTCCGGCAATCCCGAGCGCCGCGAGGGCGCCGAAAAAGCGATTGAACTCCAGTCGCCCCTGGATGATTTCGTGGGCGGCAATCAACGCGAGCCCGCAGATCACGAAGACAGCCAGCGTCTCGACGGCGGGAGTGGCGAGGGAGCGGGCATTGCGGACCTTGAGTTCCTGATTGACGACTTCGCGATTCACACGATGGAATCGATGCAGGGCGTTGCGTTCCCCCGTGTTCGCCTTGACTGCGCGGAGCCCTTGCAGGGTCTCGCCGGCAATGCGAAGCAGGTCCTGCTGTCCTTCGAGCGAGGCCTTTGTGCCTCGCCGAATCCGCTTGCCGAGCTTCCGAAGCAGCACGCCGAGCACCGGAGCAACGACGACGGCGACGATGGTCAGTCGCCATTCAATCCACAGCGCAGCAGCAAAAGCAGCGACTCCCTTGGAGAAGTGGGCGACGGCCTTGCTGGTCAGCGCGAGCAGGCCGGATTTGAGTTCTGCGGCGTCGCGAACGATCTTGGCGACGAACTCGGCCGGCCCGCGGGCGACGACGGAACTCAACGGCATGCGGACGACACTGCGGAATGCGGCCAGCCGGAGCCGGGCGACCGTGTTCGTCACAAGCGTCATGCTCAGGTAGAGGTGCAGAAAGTTGCACGTCGCTCCGATGATCGTGAGGATCGCCAGGCCGATCATGAGCGTCGCCACCCCGCCGAACGGCGTTGTCGGCAGGATCTCGATCAGCGGGGCGGGGATCGCCGGCCACTTGCCTTCCGCATTGTGGGCAAGGGCGAGATCGACAAGTGTCGAGCGTGGTTCGTCGGAGAGAATAAGTTCAAGCAGCGGCAGAATCGTCAGCAGACCGGCCCCGAGCCCGCCGGCTGAAATGAATACAAACACCAGCGCCAGAGCCACTCGGGTCCGGTCGCGGAGCATGAGCTTGACGATTCGCCAGAATGCGTCCATATACGCGTAGTATGAGCCGTTCAGGTTGATTCGTACAGTCGGGCAAAGTCCTGCCAGAACGTGGGATAACTCTTGGCAACGCAACCGGGATTGGCAATAGAGATGCCGGGGCGGGCGAGGCCAAGGATGGCGAAACTCATGGCCATGCGGTGATCGTTGTAGGTCTCGATGACAATGGGGGGCCGAGTCGTCGCAGCCTGGCGGGGCGGCGTGATGGTGATCGAATCATCGGTTGTCTCCACCGCGCAGCCGACCTTGCACAGTTCGTTGGCGAGCGCAGCGAGGCGATCGGTTTCCTTCACGCGAAGCGTCTGCAGGCCAGTGATTGTTGACGTTGCGTCGGCAAGTGCTGCGATGGCTGCCAGTGCAAGGGTCCCATCGGGAAATGCCGCACCGTCGGCGTTGAACGCACGCAACGGTTCTTCGCTCCACACTGAGTAGTGGTCAGTGCCTGCCTCATCATGAAATCCTGCCTGCCCAGTGAGGACGGCAGGCACGCCCATATCCGGTTGGACGGAGTCCAGCAACAGTGATTCAATCGTCACCCGCGACCCTGTGATGGTCGCTGGAGCGGCAAACCAGTACGCCGCGCTGCTTGCGTCGGCCTCCACCTGGAACTGAAAGGCGGACACGAGTTGCGGATCGATTCTCAGCGAACTGAGTTCCTGGTTCACATCGCGATGCAGCGTTGTATTCAATCCGCACTGTGACAATGCAACTGTACTCAGGACAATATACGTCACGCTTGTCGCATGACCGGCGATGTGGAAATCGACGCCTCGGGCGGTGAAAGGCGCGATCAGCATCACCGCGGAAATGAACTGGCTGCTTGCGGTTTCGCCGATGGTGAGGTCACCGCCTTTGAAGTTCTCGCTCGGCACGATGCGCACGGGCAGGCGGCCTTCGTCCTCGATGTATTCGATCGTTGCGCCAAGCTGACGGAGCATGTCAACACCCTCAGCGACTGGTCGCTCTCGCATGCGCGTCGATCCATCAACGATGACCGGCTCGGCCGCGAGGCACGCCGCGGCGATCATGAACCGTGTCGGCGTCCCGCCGTCGCCGAGGTTCAACGACCCGCCGCGCGGAAACCGGCCGGCAACGCCTTTAATCAAGACGTCTTCAGCGCCGGGATCCTCGTCATTGGGCACCCATGCCGCTTCCGCGCCGAGCGTGCAGAGGGCGTCAAGCAGTCCGTCGGTATCCTCTGAACGGAGCGGTCGGGTGATGCGGGATTCGCCCCGGGCCAGGGCAGCGAGAATGTACGCACGATTCGTGATCGATTTGCTGCCCGGGGGGCGGATGGTGATATCGAACGGCCGGGGCAGCGGCTCGATCGGCAGGGGGTCGGGCAGTTCATCAAGTGGAACGCGGTAATCAGTCATCGAGGTCAAAGCAGGGTCGGCGATTCATTTGCCTTGATTTGCAATTGTGGCGGGCAAGACCTAAGACTCTCGCCGGAACACTGCAACAACATCTTCGACCGGAACGACAAAAAGCCGGTTGTCCCCCTCAAAGTCGACCGGAATGCCCTGTTTTGGATTGAACAACACACGGTCGTATTGCTGGATGGGGTAGTCGACGTCGTTGGCCACCTGGGCGCTGATCGAGACGACACGGCCAGTGAGGGTCGGAATCTCGATCTTGTCCGGAAGATGGATCCCGGTCTTGGTCTGCTTCTTGTCCTCATCCTTGCGGATGAGTACCCGTTTGCCGATTGGTTCAACGGTCTCCAGAGATGTGGTGGAGGACTGTTCAGTCATGGTCTCGCCATCATAGCTCCGCGCATGGTACAACTGTGGGTGAGCAGAGGAGTTTTCCGCATGTCATCGCCATCCCGACCAACTGAGCACCCCATCGAGCAAAGAGAGCATCCGGACGTCGCAAGCCGGCTTGAAACTCTGATTCGCGAGATTCCCGACTTTCCCAAGCCCGGGGTCATGTTCAAGGACATCACCCCGCTTCTCGCCGATGCCGGGGGGCTTGCCCTGGCGGTGGAGCTGATGGCCAACCCGTTTCGCGGAGCGGGTATCAAT
>SLJD01000210.1 GCA_007135295.1 Phycisphaerales bacterium | reverse complement strand
ATCACATCAAAGCGGCGGCGGTGCAGCCGAAGCCCGGCAAGTGCGGTGGTTGCCGAATCTTCCGAGGCTGCACCCAACTGCAATGCATCACCGTGCACATGCCACGCTTGCCAGAAGCGACGCAAGGTCGCGAAGTCCACCCGGCCCGGCACCGGCGCCTCTTGGAATGGATTTCCGGGCTCATTGCACAACATGGTCGGACCACGCAGCGAACCAATCGCGGCGCCCCCGAATGTACATCGGGCGCGCGCCACCAATTCATCAAACCCATCGAGATAGAAGCAGTCAGGAAGAAAACCGAGGGCAAGCACTTGCGGGACTCGCGCAAACACCCCTCCGCGCGATGTCCGCACGACATCTCCCGTCACACCGACCCTGCTCCGCCCCTGTGCGTCAACTGGCAACTCCCGGAACTGCAAGAAACTCCAGTCCTTGTGCCGCGAAAACTGACGTCGCGCCTCACGAAATAGCGCCGGATTCGGCATCCGTTCCGGCCGGATGAACAGGGCATAGGGTCGATGGGTGCGCTCCAGGCGCTCGGCAACCTGCTGCACACCGACCAAGGTATTGCAACTTGCAGGCACCCGCCCAAGCCACCAGCTCTCGCGTCCATCTTCCCCGACCGCATCACTGAGCTCTTCCATCACAACCAGCGAGAATCGGATTCCCTCTCGTCCCGCCGCCTTCAGCCAGCGTTCCCGGTCGGCGGGTGCACAACCGGGCCCACAGAACACAAATATCTCGAAGTCGGCAAGATCGCCCAGCTCAGATGTATCCGCCCCGTCATCCGGCGATACGTGCAGCGCCTCGGTTCGGCGGAAACCTTCGACGACATTCAACAGCGGATACACAACATCCCGTGAATTGGCATCCTGAATCAGATAGTTGGCCTCGATGGAAAACTGCTCTATCGGCTTGATACTTCGCAGGTTGCGCTCAAGATCCGCGTACTCAAAGCGCGTGTTACCCAGCCGCGAAAGGCAGTTTGCTGCAATCAGCGCAAGGGCCGATCGGGCCTGGCGCTCCGATGACGCCTGCATGCCTCGCGAACAGAGTTCCACACATCGTCGCAGCGTCGCGGAATCTTCCGATTGCGCCAGCACGCCCGCAAGGAGCTTGAGAGGATAGACGCCCTTCCGATTTTCCAGCGCCCATTCAGTCAGCGTCTCGAGATCAGACAACGGCCCATCGACGAACCCATCCAGAACCTTCCAACAACACAGGTCGGATACTTTCCTGAGATTGAATGACGACACAGAGATCGTTCGCAACGCCGGAGGCGTCGTCCGAGCACCGGGCCGGCTCCCCGCACACCTTTGGTCATCACGCGGCAACATCCGCCCCGCCTGCATCTGCCCCAGGGACATGCGCACGCGCCTAGCCGCCCGGATCGTGCCACGCGGCATGCTGCGCCTAAGCCAGGCCTTCATGCTCACCCGCCGCGGCCCCCTGCTTCAAATAGGGACCGCAGATGCGTTCAATATGCTCCCGCTGTTCTCGCGAGAGGCGATCAGAGAACAACCTCACGTTCCGACTCGAGGTGGCTGAATCGAAGCACACCCGCGTTCGTTCCGCGTCCGTGGACAGTCCAGCAAACTTTCGAACCGATGCGCGCACGGCGGATGAGCCGACAAACCGCTCGAATGAAACCTCACGGAAACGCATATCCTTGTAGCGGCGCTTCTCCATCTCGCCGATACAGCGTTCGACCTTGCGCCGTCTGCGGACGTATTCATTGGCAAAGTCACGCGGTGATCTGCCATATCTAGGGTCTTCCTTGATGCGATCCGCGTACTGATCCCGCGGGTCCCGGTGCACCACGATTGCTCGGCCGACGCCAACTGCCTCGAACAGGTCCAGATGGTGGGCGTTTACCGCATTGTTCAGCAAAAGCCGCGACACACCCAACTCATCACGCGTCCGCTCGTGCAAGTCGAGAAAGAACTCCTGGAAGATGCGCACCAGAGGCACCGACTGCAGTCCCTGCAGATGCAGGCGCAGATTCACGAGAAGTCGTTCGAGAGCTCCTACATACGCGCTGGGGTGTTTGTGCATGAGTCGCGGCCCGGCCAGCGCACTCTTGTACTCGAAATGTCCCGTATGCCAGACGCCAAGGACATGGATCCCGAAGAAATGCCACCAATCGATCCAGCAGAATGACCGTCGCTTCTTCACATGCCGCCAAATCACCGGGAGCGAATATGGCCCCTGATAAATCATTGGCTCACTGTCCGAGTCTGCGTGGATGGCGGCATCAGGACCCGGTCCGGGCAGTTCACCGAAATCGGCGTACTGCCGCAACTCATCGTAGACAGCCCCCGAGCCCGACCATCCGTAACCGCAAACAAAGACATCCGGAACACTGCGACCTGCGAGCGGCGCTTTCTTCAGGCAGTTCACGCTGACGCCATCATGCTGCGCGAGATCTGCGACCGCCTCTGCACACGCGCATAGTCGGGTTACGATGGATTCGGGCAAGCCTTCGCAAGCCCCACGGACAACAGTTTCCAGAATCGGTCGAGCTTCTTCTGCATGCCCCGTCTGAATCAGAATGCCACCACGCAGGTACGCCCACGCCCCCGTTGCGCTCTGGTCGGTGAGCACACCTGTGTCATCGAGAGCACATGCTGCATTGCCCGGGGCACCCGCCAGCCATGTCTGGTAGGCCTGGATCGCCGACGTGCGCGCCAGCCCCTGGCACTGCAACAGGCAAGGCGCCCCCCGCACCTCGCGGGCCAGACCGGCGAAGCCGGTACACTCCAGAAGATGCAGCGCGCGGTCGACTTCCTCTCCGTGTCGTTCGCCGCGCGCCGGCTCATGGCCGCCTGCACTGGCCGAGAACAGACAATGTTTTCGGGCCTCACGTAAAAGGGCCGCCTGCGTGGCCTCGCCGGCATTGATGACATCTGCCGCATCCGGCTGACTTCCTTGTGCTGCCTTGGCCACCTGGATGCATCGATCAGTCAGCGCATCACCCAGTACGTCGCTGCTCGCCAACGCGGTGCGTTGCACCTCATTCCAACGGCCCGCGCGCGCGAGTTCGGCGAGATGGCGCGCAACCGCGCGCGCCGAGTGCGGCAATGGTTGTCGGGCGAACCCAGCAAGCGGTCGGACTCTACCCCGTACCCCCGCATCGAGTCGGCGCAGAAGTCTCCGCATGCGGCTCACGACTGACGATCCTGCAACCCGGCCCCGTCAGCCAGCATCGCCGCAGACGCCGCAAGGCGATCCACCGCCGCCAGAGAATCAGTCATTCGCCTGGTTGCCAACGCCCGCTTCATTCGCTTCAACTCGTCGTCGGACAGGCTCCCCTTGTACAGCCCAATGTTCCGGGCCGAGACTTCCGGTGCGAAGTGCAGGCTCCAGCGCTCCGGCACATCGTCGTCAAACACCCAATCGACCACGGAATCCCGATACGGCTCATTCAGCACAAACAACTCGAACGAGACCTTGAGCACTCCATTCCCGGAGGTTCTCGCCAATCGCTTCCGTGCCTTGTCGAAGCGCTCCCGGCGCAGTTTGTAAGAGTCAACAAACCGAACTGGAGGCATCCAGTGGTTCTTGTCATTGGCCCTGCGGTCCACGAACTGATCTCGCGGATCCCGGTAAACGGAGACAAGTCGAGCATTCCGGCACACTTCAAGCATGTCGAGGTTGTGCGAGAAGATCGCGTTATTGAACAAGATCACGTCCTTGCCTTCGCGCTTCTGCAGCGAGCGGCACAGCGAATCGGTAAGGTCATGAAGCACCCCCTGTACACTGACGACTTCCTGGTCGGCCCCGGCCGCCACGAGCAGACGGAACATTCGTCGAAACGCTCGCGTGTAGTCACATCCCATTTCCCGGGTCAGCCAGCGCGCCGAAACGGCGCT
>SLJD01000187.1 GCA_007135295.1 Phycisphaerales bacterium | reverse complement strand
CCCATCGAGCCGAGCTTTTCGCCGGAAACCGGGCACGTGTCCAGGGCGTAGACGCTGAACGTCAGCGACGACTCCTCGTCCGCGCCGTTGGTCCGCTGGCTGCAGCACTGGCTGCCGTCGGCCACGGCGGCGGCAATCAGCGCCGCCGAAGCGGCCGCCGCGAAAACGGCGAACGTTCGTGTGGCTGTGGTGCGTGTCATCATCAGGCGACTCCTGTCATGAAAAGCGGTTGCTGAAAACGTGTCCTGAAGTCGGGCGCCGGAAGGAATGCGTGCAGCGGGCATCGGGGGCGGGCATCCGTGCGGCAACGCACGCCGTTCGAACGCGTGGTGAACGCGGCCGGTGTTCGGCCCGGGCCCCATCGAATCGGGCCCCATTGCCCCCGGGCCCGCATAGAGTGGAGGCATGGCCGAGGGCCGATCCAGCGATGCGCCGGTGCGCGAGCATCTCGTCGACCTGCTCGAAGGCGGCGGGGCGCACGCGACGTTCGGCGAAGCGGTGGCGGACCTGCCGGCCGGCCTGCGCGGCGAGCGGCCGGCGGGGCTGCCGTATTCGCCGTGGGAGCTGCTCGAGCACATGCGGCTGGCGCAGTGGGACATCGTCGAGTTCTCCCGCGGGCCGGGGCACGACTCGCCGCCGTGGCCCGGCGGGTACTGGCCGGCCGACCCCCGCCCGCCGGACGGCCGGGCGTGGCAGCGGTCGATCCGCGTCTTCGAGCGCGACCGCCGGCAGATGATCGAGTTCGTGCGCGACCCGGGACGCGACCTGCGGGAACCGCTGAACTGGGGCGACGGCCAGACGCTGCTGCGCGAGGCCCTGCTCGTCGCCGACCACACGGCGTACCACCTCGGCCAGCTCATCGTCGTCCGGCGCCTGCTCGGGGCGTGGGAGGAGTGACGGCGCCACCGTGCCGCACTGCAAAGTGAACGTGCTGGGTGTGATGCAAAGTCGGGCGGCCGGGTGACTTTCGAGCACCATCAGCTTGCCTCCCGCGTCGCCGCCTTTTCTTTTCTCAACGCTTCCTTGAAATACGCGTAGTACTTCGCAGTGTACGGGTGATCGAGGTTCGCGTTGTTCTCGATGCGCGGCCAGGCCTCTGCCACGCCGATGCGGCGGAGCAGTTTCGCGTACTCGCGGTATTCGTGGGGCGTGTAATCAGCGAGCAGCATGTCCGTCACGCGTGTGCGAATGCGTCGTTTCTGCTCATCGGTCAGCGTCGCGCGCCGCAGCGCCCGAGCGGTGTTCGACTTGAGAATGCTGCCATGCGTAAACCCGCCGTCCTGCTCGATGAACTCGATGCCGATCGCAACGCACGCCGGATCGTCCGCCTCAATGCCGTCAATGACGTTGTCCATCACGGGGAAGATCCAGCGGTGGCTGCCCTCTTCGCTCGTGCGCGGCGAAAGATCACGCGGGGCGGGCACGTTGAGCTGCGCTGCATATTCCGCGTAACGCTGCTGGATGCGGTCCGCGCTCCACTCGCCGGTTCCGTTGTAATCGTGAATGAACATTCGTGTCGCCGCCCGAGGCACTTGTGAGAACTCGACGTCAGTGTAGTTCTGTGACTCAGTTTCACGTTGATGTTGAATCGTCATCGTCATCATGATCTCGCTCCAGTCTGTGAACGCCGGAGGAGGATCGAGTTGCCGATGACGGAGAGGGAGCTGGCGGTCATGGCGATCACGCCGATCATCGGGTGCAGAAGGCCGATCGCGGCGATGGGGATGGCGACGACGTTGTAGATCCACGCCCAGAAGAGGTTCTGGACGATCTTGCGGAACGTCGCGCGCGACAGCCGCACCGCGTCGACGACCGCGCTCAGCTCGCCGCGGACGAGCGTGACGTCCGCCGCTTCGATGGCGACATCCGCTCCGGCCCCGATCGCAATGCCGACATCGGCCTGCTTGAGCGCGGGCGCGTCGTTGATGCCGTCGCCGACCATCGCGACGGGTTCGCCCGTCTGCTGCTGGTACTCGCGAACGGCGTCGATCTTGCCTTCGGGCAGGACGCCGGCCTGCACGTCGTCGGCGGCGATGCCGACCTGCCCGGCGATCGCCCTGGCGGTGCGTTCGTTGTCGCCGGTGATCATGATCGGCCGCAGGCCCATGGCCTTGAGTTGCTCGATCGCGCCCACTGAATCGTCTTTGAGCGTGTCGGCGACGGCGATGACGCCGGCGGCGTTCTCATCGACCATGACGAGAAACGTCGTCTTGCCCTCGCCTTCGAGCCGGGTGAAGTCGTCGCTGATCGCGTCGGCGGAAATGCCGTTTTCCTCGGCAAAGCGCCGCGTGCCGACGCGGACGGTGCGGCCGTCGACGACGCCCTTGACGCCGCGGGCAGTGACCGCCTCGAAGTCCGTAACGGTCGGCATGTCGACGCCGCGCTGCCGGGCGCCGTCCAGCACGGCCCGGGCGATGGGATGCTCCGAGCCGGACTCGATGGCGGCCGCCAGGCCGAGCATCTCGCTCTCCTCGCGCCCATCGGCGGCGACGACATCGGTCAGCTCCGGCTCGCCCTTCGTGATCGTGCCGGTCTTGTCCAGCAGGATCGTGCGCACGTCCTTCATGGTCTGGATCGCCTCGCCGGAGCGCAGCAGCACGCCGCGGCCGGCGCCCATGCCCGAGCCGACCATCAAGGCCGTCGGCGTGGCGAGGCCGAGCGCGCACGGGCACGCAATGACGAGCACCGCGATGGCCGCGAGCAGGGCGAGAAAGATCGGCGCCAGTTCCGGATCAACCCACGGCAGGAACGCCGCGCCCCATTCGAGGATCGGGCGGAACTGGTCGGCAAACAGCAGCCAGGCGAAAAAGCTCGCGATGGCGATGACGAGCACCGCCGGCACGAAGTAACTCGTCACCCGGTCCGCGAACGCCTGGATCGGCACCTTCGAGCCCTGCGCCTCCTCGACGAGCTTGATGACCTGCGAGAGGAACGTGTCCCGGCCGACGCGCGTCGCCCGCACCTTGAGCAGCCCCTCGCTGTTGATCGTCGCGCCGATCACGCCATCGCCAGCGCCCTTTTCGACCGGCACCGACTCGCCCGTTGCGATCGATTCATCGACGTGGCTCGTGCCCTCGATGATCTCGCCATCGGTCGGGATCTTCTGCCCCGGCCGGACGACCATGACATCGCCCTCGGCAAGATCCTTCACCGGCACTTCGATCTCTTCACCGTCGCGCTGAACGATCGCCGTCTTCGCGCCAAGGGTGAGCAGCCGCTTGATCGCCTGCGACGCCCGGCCTTTCGAGCGCATCTCGAGATACCTCCCGAGCAGGTGGAACGTCATGATCGTCGCCGCCATCTCGATGAACGAGACCATCGGCGTGAAGAAGCCGACCAGGCCGATCAGGTACGGCGGTAGCGAGCCCATGCTGATGAGCACGTCCATGTTCGCGGTGCGGTTCGTCAGCGACCGCCACGCGGAGACGTGCGTGTCCCGGCCGGTGATGAACACCACCGGAAACGCCAGCACCGCGATGATCGCGAGATACATCACCCCCGGCAGCGGCCAGAGGAACATGTGGATCATCATGAGGATCATGATGAGCGTGGTCGGGATCGCCGCGATCCAGAACAGCCGCCAGGCGCGCTGGACGTACCGTTCTTCGCGTTCGGCTTCGTCCTCGGCGTCCTGCTCTTCGGTGAAGACGCTGTCCACTTCGTACCCGCCGCGCTCGACGGCTTTGCGGATGCGGTCGGCATCGACCTGCTCCGGGTCGAATGTCACGCGAGCCCGGTGATTGCTGATGTTGGTTCGAATCTCCGCGATGCCCGGCAGCCGCTCGATGGACGATCGCACGAGTCCCGCGCAGTGATCGCTGCCCATCCCCGGGACGATCAGCGTCGCTTCGCCGGCCGATTGCTCCGCCGGCCCGTT
>SLJD01000186.1 GCA_007135295.1 Phycisphaerales bacterium | reverse complement strand
TCGGCCCGGTCGAGCACCGCCTGCACCCGCCACGGGCCTTCGAGTTCGTGCGGCGGGCCGGGGAACGCTGCGAGTTCGCCCGCCCCGGCATCGCTGAACCGCACGGTCTCGCCCGGCTCCAGTCCGTCGACCGGGATTGAGGCGATCGGCTGGGGGCTGTGCCAGAACGGCCCGCTTGCCGGCTGAATCCGACGCCACCGCGGCTCGTCCGGCGCGAAGAACAGGATCACCCGGCCGGCCTGCGGCTCGGCGGCAGCGTCCTCGCTGAACGTCACGGCGAAGTCATCCGCTGACGCCACCGCCGAGACGCACGCCACGGCCGCCCCGGCCACACACATCCGCCATTGCCAGTTCATCATGATCGTCGGCTTCCTTATCTGCGCGCAGATCCTGCTCTCGGAGGTCGTCAGTCTCGACCCCGGCCCGCCGGCTCACCCGGCCGACCTTCCGCCGCGCGGGCGCCGCGCGGGCGGTTGACGGGCGTACTCTACGCTATCATCCTCAGCGGGCGGCGGGCGGCATGACCGTGGGTTGACGCCGCTGCGCTCCGCGGCCGCCTGCTGTTCAGTCGACCGATCCGGCCGAAGTATCCAGCGCATCTGGACGATAACGCCTGCGGGTGAAACGTGGAACGCCATCGCACCCGACCACGCCAGACGACGACCACGCCAGACGAAGACGGGACGAGACTCTGCGACGGGAAGAGACCACGACGGGACGACGACGACACAAGGCGGAGACGACGAGCACAACGCCTGCCCATTCATCCACCCGCCAATCATCTGCCAGCACTTCGCTCTCAAGCCAGCCCTCAAAGGGAGTCAAGACGTGATGACGAACTGCTCGACCTTCCGCACCGCCGCCCATCTCATCGCGCTGCTCGGCGCGTGCGTCATCCTGCTCGGCGGCTGCGCGGCGTCCGCCCGGACGGCGGACGATCCGATCACCCTCGACTTCGCCGGCCCGGCCGCGCTCGATGTCGAATCCTTCGCCGGCGACGTCTCCGTCACCGCCGACCCCACCCTCGACCACGCCACCGTCCAACTCACCCGCGAAGGCCGCCAGGGCTTCGACCGCATGGGCGAGTCGTGGGACACGATCGAGCAGATCTCTCTCGACGTCGACGTCGTCACCGGCGACATCGGCCCGACGCTCCAGATCCGCACCGCCACCGAACACCCCGAGCCGCACCTTCAGCGCGCCCACCTCGACATCCGCATGCCCGAAGTCGACGGCGTGTTCATCCGCACAAGCCGCGGCCGCGTGCATCTCGAAGACGTTCAGGGCACCGTCGACATCGCCAACCGGTTCGGCGATGTGCGCGTCCTCACGAACCATGCCATGACCCGCTCCGTGCGAATTGACGTCGAACAGGGCGACATCGTCTACCACACGCGTGGCAACTCCGAAGGCGCCGTCGAATGCCGCGCCGACAACGGCCGCATCCACCACCGCGTCTCGCTCGGCCGGTTCGACATCCAGCGGCCGACGCGCGAGTACCAGCTCTTCGGCCGGCTCAACGAAGGCGACAACCCCGTCGAACTGACGACGGTCGATGGCGACATCTACTTCGGCACCTTCGAGCATCCGACCCGAGTCTCCCGCTGGCGCATCCGATACTGATCGCCGACCGACTCCCGGCATGCGACACCCTGCGGGGTTCATGCGTCAATACAACCGCGACTCGACACGGCCGGCTGAGCCGTCAAGGTTCACCACGAGGTACCGCAGCGCATCCGCCGCATGGTCCGAGCCGTCCTTCACCGGCTCGTTCGCCTGCGGCCGGTCCTTCGGAAACCGGTACGAGGTCAGCGACTGAATCAGCGACCGGCACCGCGGGTCGATGCGCAGCGTGACCGATCCGTCGGCCGCCTTCAGTCGACGCCGAACCGCCGCGATCCCCTGCATTACGCTCGCCCGCCGGGTGCGCATCAGCCAGCCAGCCCGCCGCCAGTGGCTGATGACGCTGCGGCCGGTCTGCTCGCTGCGCTGGTGGCCGGCCGGGTCAGCGCCGATCCAACGCGGCTTCGGCCAGAGCCGGGCGTCAGCCGCGCGGATGTGCTGCTCGCACGTTTCTTCGCGGCTGACGAGTTCGTCAACAACATGCAGCACGTCGCTGCCGTCCGCATCAACCCACACCGCCGCCCAGAGCAGCACCGTCGGGTCGCGGTAGCCGAAATCGATTCCGCCGAGCCACGTCACGCCGCTTTCCGTCGCCACATCGGTCAGGCCGTTGTGCACATCAACATCGAACGGCCGCACGTGCGCATCCGGATCGAACGACGGGTAAACCGCGTGCGAGCGGCTCGGCCGGTGGCAGAGCATCTCCGCCTGCCAGACCTCGTCGTCGACGCGGCCCAACTGATCGATCGCGTCGTCGATCGAGACAAAGCCCCGTGGCCCGCGATCGTCCTTCGCCCGGCCCCGGCAGTGCTCAACCAGCGCGCAGGATTCGCACGGCCGCTCGTCGGGGCATCGCGCCAGCGTGTCGAGGACGGACCATCGAAACAGCCGCCGCGACGCCGGCTCGGCCGTCGATTCGACGAGGCGGCTCATCAGGCCGAGCGGCTCGTGCATCGTGCTCAGCGCTTCGATCGACGCGCGGACGAAGTGCCCGCCGCACCAGCCGGATCGCGTGGTGAGCTGCGCCGCCTGCCAGATCGATTCGTCGAAGAGTTCGACTTCATCGCACCGCAGCCGGTGGACGCGCTGGCCGCGGACCGCCCGCTGGGACTGGCTGAGCACTTCAACGCGCGAGCCGTTGACCAGCCGCACGCTGCGCTCCGTGATCCGGCCGTCGACGAGGTCGCGCATGACGTCGTTGTCGAGCAGTCGCCGCAGATGCCGATGCATGCGCGACGACTGATCGAACGACCCGCCGAGGATGCGGATCTCGATGCCCGGCTTGAAGAGCATGTCGAGCAGCGTCGCGATCGCGCCGACCTGCGTCTTGCCGCCGCCCCGGTTCGCCCAGACCACGCAGTCGCGCGGCGTGTCGCCCTCGCTTTCAAAGAACGCGTGACAGAGGTAATCGAACGGGCTGGCGTGGCCGGCGACCATCGGGCGGCGCGGCATGTGAAAGCCGAGCACGACGCGCACGTACGCGTGCAACTGATTGGCGGTGCGCGGCTCGATCAGCCGCATCGCCCGCTGCGCGGAGACATCCGCATCACACTGCTGCAACGTCACCATGTGTTGTCTTCTCCCCGGACGCGTTCACTCATGGTCACTGGCCGGCCGGCTCGCTTCGCCCCAGGCGTTCGAGCGTCTCGAGCACGTCCTTCGTGTCGAGGCGCATCGCTTCGCTGCTTTCGCTGTTGTCAGCCGCGCGGTCGAACGCGGGCAGTTCCGTGCGCAGCAGGTCGACGCACGCCTTCCGCGCAATCTCGCCGCCTTCTTCCTTCATCGCAAGTTGAATAAGCTGCAGCGCCGCGTTGGCGCGGTATCGCGTGACGACGAGCTGCGCGTGCAGGTCCGACAACCGCGCCAGCGCCGCCAGACGCCGGATGTTGTTCGGCTCGCCCGCCCACTCGACGAGTTCGACCATCGTCATGTTCAACGAACGGGCGAGGTCGCGCGGCGTTTCGTCGCCTTCGATCAGCCGCTGCATCAACTGTTCATCGCGGGCGGGCGTCTCGCGGGCGCGGTCCCCGGTCTCGGCCTCGGATGATTGATCGGTCGTCTCGCGTGTCATGCGTGCCCCCGGAATTGCCTTCATGTGAATGTTCACCGCAACCGCATGGCGCGATCACCCGCTTCGGCTGACGCCGAGCGCGCGGAGCAGCGCTTCGGTGCGGTCGTCGTCAATGTCGCGCAACGCCGAGAGAACCGCCCGGCGCTGGCCGGCGGTGAGAAAGAACGTCACCGCCTGAGGCAGCGCATC
>SLJD01000362.1 GCA_007135295.1 Phycisphaerales bacterium | reverse complement strand
GGGCTCCTCACCAGCCTGCCCAGCCGTCTGTTTCCCGAAGGCTGCTCGGACGACACGCACCGCAGGCCACTTTGAGAACCTTGGATGATCAGCGCGCGATGCTTCGCGGTGACTCCAACGAGGTCACCGCCCTGATGTTCTGGTCGGTGCGGTGCCCCCATTCGGAAGACCATCTGCCGATGGTTGCCAGGTTGGCCGAGACGTACTCTCCGCGAGGTGTGGCGTTCCGATTCATCAGCATTGATGAGCAGACACCCTCCGACGAGATCGCCGTCCAAGCCGACGCATTGGGCGTTCAGCAGGCGGTTCTTCTCGATGAGGACGCGCGCGTTCACCAGGCGTTCCACCAGCCTCCCGTGCCGTCGCTGATACTTGTCGGCCAGAGCGGCTTTGTGGAAGCGCTTCATGTCGGTGCCGGGAGCGACGAAGAAGCGATGGGTCGTCTCGAGGCACGGATTTCGGCCGAACTGGATCTTCTCCTGGAAGGGAAAGGGCGCGGGGAGTTCACCGCATCCGCTGACGGGGCGGCTGATGAGCCCGCATTGACGATCGTACAACCTCGGATTGAAACCGGCCAGCATAAGCCGGGCGAGCGCGTTCAGACGGTGGTTTCGTATCGCAATACCTCGCAGCAGCCGATGCGCGTCGCCTATGTCTCCGGCACGAAGGGCATCACGGTTCTCGACGGATTCACTGAAGAACTGGCCCCCGGACGAGCCGGGACGGCGCGGGTCGAGTTCCAGGTGCCCGATGTCCCCGGACGATTTGCGATGCATGCGCTGCTGGCGACGGACGATGGTTCGCATGCGAGCCGCGTTGCGACGGTGACGGGCACGGTTCGTCCCTACATCGAGTTCACTCCGGCTGCCGGCATTGATTTCACGCGAAACCCGCGTGTGCACCGCACACCTCGTATCGCGATGTTCATCGCCCACGGTCCCGGCGAAGTCCGCTTTGAAGGGGCCGAAGCCACGACGCCGAATTTTACGGCCGAACTTGCCCAGCTGGATGAATCCCGTGCGAGGTTGACCGTTCGTGCGGTCCCTCCCTTTGAGGAAGGAGAGCACCAGGCCGAGATCCACGTACGCACGAATCATCCCCGTCAACCGATCGTCCGCGTACCGGTGAAACTGATCCAGCCGCCACGCGTCGAGGTATTGCCTTCCGAGATCACGATCCTTGATGAGCCTCGGGTGCGACGTGCGGGCGCCACGCTCCGGCACAACGGCGAGGGGTCGATGCGTATCCTGAATGTGTCGAGCTCCCATGAGCAGCTCGAACCCCAGATTCAGCAGCGTCAGGAAGGCTTGCAATACCAGCTCATCGTGACGGTGCCGGCCGATTTCGAATCGGGGGCCGAGGCGGTTTCGATAACGGTAGAGACCGATCTTCCGGAACTCCCGACTGTCACGATTCCGATTCGATTCCATACGGCAATCCAGCCGGCCGCGGGGCCCGCAGAAGGATAGTTGCACCGTGGAAGCAGAGAAGTCTTCCCGAGGTCGGCAAGCTGGAGCGGGTGAGCGCCCGGGTGATGAGCGTCAGTGGGTGCCCGGTTCGTGATAGCCCTCGGGCGGGGGGTTGCCCAGTTCGCGGGCGCAGGTCGCCAGCCAGTGGAGACACTGCTGGCGCCGTTTGATGTCGGTCAGGGCGGTCAAGCAGAGCGTCAGGTGACCTTCGGCCACTTCGTACTGTTGCAGATCGCGTGCATAGATGATGCCCAGCAACAGCCGCACATGGACACTTTCAGGAGCGGTCGGGTAGTGGCGCAGGAACGCGTCGTAGGCTGCGGCCGCCTGAGGCAGACGGTGCAGTGTGTAGAGTCGATTGGCGACGTCGAGCTGCTGCTGGCGCGGCAGCACCTGCCGTGGGTCGATCTCATTGAGCTTCTCATAGAGCGTGGCGGCCCGGTCCCAATCGCGGCTCCGGAGCGCTTCGGAGATCTCTGCACGTATCCGGAGCGTCGGGTCCGCGGGCTCGGTCGCTGTCTCGGCATGGGGGCCATCTGAAACGGGCCGGGCGACCCGTCCGAAACGCATCCGGGCCTGGGCCTCCGGTGAGCTGGTCGCACTCTTGAACCGGGTGCGTTGTAGCCAGCGATGCCAGAGCGCGACCAGATCGAACTGGTCCCGTGGCAGGGCACGGAGGGCGAGCATGAGAATTGTCGCGACGAAACCGAAACCGTAGCCGGCCAGGTGCGCGTCGAAGGCGATGTTGCTTTCACCGATCCACTGAGGCGCGAGGATATTGTCCCAGAAGATGAGCTTGAAGACGATCATCCACATGCTGGGCACTTCGAAGGTGCCGATGATGAACCACCAGTAGAGCACGGTGATGTGGCTGCGGGGGTAAAGCACGAGATAGGCTGTCGTCACCGCGGCGATCGAACCGGATGCCCCGATGAGTGCATGATCGTGCGAAAACCCGTAGATGGTTGCCGCGAATATCCCACCGGCCAGGTAGAACAGCAGGTAGGGCAGGTGGCCCATCTTGGCGTTGACGGGATTGCCGAAGATCCACAGGAAGAGCATGTTGCCGGCGATGTGCGCGAAATTGGCGTGCAGGAACTGGTACGTGATGAACTCGTGCAGCTGAGGCCGAATGCCTTGCAGCGTGCCCATCTCGCGGAATGCCGCGACGGCATGGGTCAGCGCGCCAGGCGGGCGTGCCCCGGCTGCAACGACCCAGATCGCATGGATTGCGATGCAGGTACCGATGAGGCCATAGTTGACCCACGGGGTTCGCCGAACGGACGTATCGGTTGAAATCGGCAGAAACATGGTCGTTCGTATGCGCGGAAACGCCGCGGTCAGGAGCCTTCGGGGCTTGCCGGCGGTTCCCCTCCCACGCCCGCGGCCTGGACGAAGGCCATCCGGAGCTCATTCAACGTGCCCTCTATGACCTGCTTTTCCTGTTCATCGACGGCCGCGGCCGTCTTCTGCTGAAACAGCTCGAGCAGATCGATGTAGTGCTTGGCTACGGGAAGTTGGGGCGGGATCGCCTGGCCCGTCTGCGGGTCCTGGAACCCGCCCAAGCCGATCGCTGCCTGCATGGCCAGCATCTGCACGATCTCGACGAGGCTGGGCGGAGGGATTTCGCCACCCTGGGGCGCGTCGCGAGCCGTGCGATCGGCCTCTTCCTTCTCTCGGGCCGCCTGCTGTTTCCAGTCGTCGTCCACGATGATCCGCGGTTGTTTTTCTTTGTCGTCGCTCATTCAGAATGCTCCTGCGGGCATGAGTTTACCAAGTCGAACGGCCCGCATCTTAACATGATAGCGCCCCTTCCGACAGTATGCCCCTGGGGGAGGGTAAAAGTCTACAGGGGGGGCGTAACCCTCGGGGGGCGCACCCGAAAACGGCGAAATCGGCCCGTACGAGCGGGAGAAATGGAACGGAGCGCTTCGCCGGCTCAACGCTACGGCAAAGGCAGTTCCAAAAGAATCTATTCGAGTGCTTCGCGATCTGCCCGCAGTCCTCCGCGCATTGCCCGGCGGACGGTATCGGCCAGCTTTTCGAGGCGATCGCGCGGATGGAGTGCGTAGAAGAACTCCCGGTCCTGAGCCACGCGGTTGCTCTGGCAGCAGGCGTGCAACTGTTCGTAGCCCCGGCGGATCTGCGCTTCGAGTCGGGAATCCGTCCGGGCGAGCTGCTCGTTGATCGTGCGAAGGGCCAGAAACACGCGGCGGCGTTCGACACGTGAACCCCCTTGGTCGCGAAGCCGATCACTCTCTTCAATCAGACGGCTCCGTTCGGCAAGCAGCGCCTCGGGCGGGGCGAGCAGGTAACGCTGCGGGTTGAAGTGCAGGTCGCGCAATTGGTATTCGACTTTTTTGAGTTGCCCTTCGCATTCCGGATGATACGGCAGCGGAAGGCGCAATGTGGCCGTCACGC
>SLJD01000324.1 GCA_007135295.1 Phycisphaerales bacterium | reverse complement strand
CGGGGTGATGTCGTAAAGCGTCATGCGTTTTTTTCCCCCATTCGATCGGTGCGTCTGATTCTATGGCCCGGCCTTGGCAGGGTGACGGAAGCGGCGGGCCCGTGTTCAGCCCAGCCAGAACCCGAGAAGCAGCCAGGCGATGAGGATGATGACGAGGAGGGCGATGCCGGCCGAGATGATCAGCCGGTCCTGCGCCGCGGCGCGCTGGCGCGCTTCGTGGTACGGCGTGTTGGTGAACGTGATGAGGTTGTACAGGGGCGTGAAGGTCTTTGGCATGATCCGGTGCAGGGCCTGATCGACCTTCTTGCGCAGAAGGAATGTTTTCGAGCCGACCTTGTCACGCATCTCGATGAAGTTATCCATGGCGAGGTCGGCGATGGCGTCGGCGTTGGACTTGCGGTGCATGGTGAACGTCTCGAGCGCGCCATGCCAGTTCGGGGCGAGCTCGTCGATGTATTCGCTGAGGATGCGGCAGTCCTCGAACGCGGCGTTCATCCCCTGGCCGTAGAACGGCACGATCGCGTGGGCGGCATCGCCGATGAGCACGACCTTGTCTTCGTAATGCCACGGAAAGCACCGGACGGTGACGAGTGAACTGGTGGGGTTCGCCTGATAATCCGCTTCGAGCGTCGGCATGAGGGGGACCGCATCGGGGAAATGGCGCTCGAAGAACGGGACGATCTGTTCGCGGGTTTCGATTGAGTCAAAGCCCGTCGGCCCGCGATACGGCCAGAAGCAGGTGCAGGTGAAGCTGCGGTCCTGATTGGGCAGGGCGATCATCATGAACCCGCCGCGCGGCCAGATGTGCAAAGCGTTGGGATCGAGCGCGTAGCCGTCGTGATCCGATCCGGCGAAACCGGGGATCTCGTCGGCGGGGGGAATGGTCAATTCCTTGTAGCCGTGTTCGAGATAGTGCTGGCTGTAATTGAAGCGGTCGAGCAACTGAAGCCGGCGGCGGACAGCGGAGAACGCCCCGTCCGCGCCGATGATGAGGTCGGCCTCGGCTTCGACGAATGACTCATTCTCGACGTTCTCGAACGCAACGGCGGGGCGATCGAGGTCGACGTTCAGGCAGCGGTGGCCGAACCGAAGCGCGACGTTGTCGAACTGGTCTGCAGCGTCGAGCAGTGTGAGGTTGAGCCGGCCGCGATCGACGGAATTGATCGCATCATCGGCGTTGCTGCTGTATGGCTGGTACGTCAGTTCGCCGTCGACCTTGTGCACCATCCGGCCGCGCATGGGGATGGCCTGGTCGAGGACGGTCTCGGCAAGTCCGACTCGTTCGAGCGCGGTGATGCCGCGTGTCGACAGGGCGAGGTTGATCGACCGGCCGCCTTGAAAGCCGTGCTCGCGCGGATCGGGGCGGCGTTCGTAGACGGTGACGGCGTGGCCCATTTGTGCGAGGGAGACGGCCATGAGCGAGCCGGCGAGCCCCGCGCCGACAATGGCGATGCGCCTGGTCGATTCGTCTGCCATGCCCGGCAGTGTACCGGCGCGGCCAATCATGCGTGATTTATCGACGCACGCCGATGACCGCGAGCGGGTGGGCTACGGTGCAGCAGCGATCGCCTTCTCGCGAGCGGAACGGGCGAAACAATGTGATGCGTTCTGCTGTTGTTCCACTGAAGGAACGCTGTGGCTCTATATGATGGTGACGGGCGTCGGCGTGGAAGAGGAGGCCGGTTCATGTCAAAGGTGACGACTTCGGCCGTGACCAACCGGGTGGCGGCGCCCCGCCGTCGAACGTGGCGGCCGGGGGCGGCGTTGGTCGCGCTGGGTGTACTGGCCTGGTTGGCAGGAATGCTTGCCGGCGATTCGTCCGGCGCAAGCACCGCCGCGGAACATGGCGGCAGCGCGGAGCGGCTCGCGCTGCTGATCGAAGTGGATGGCGCGATCGGCCCGGCGATGGGCCATTACATCACGAGCAGCATCTCCGAAGCTGAGCAACGCGGTGCGGCGATTCTGATCATTCGGCTGGACACGCCCGGAGGACTCGATTCGACAACGCGCGAGATTGTCCGGGCGATCATCGGCGCAGACGTGCCGGTGGCGATCTACGTGGCGCCGAGCGGCGCGCGGGCAGCGAGCGCGGGGACGTACATGCTCTACGCCAGCCACGTCGCCGCGATGGCGCCGGGGACGAATCTTGGCGCCGCGACGCCGATTCAGATGGGCGGCATGCCGGGCGGCGGTGCAACTGAACCGCCTGCAGACGATCCCCCGGAAGGCGGGTCGCCGGACGATGCGGACATCCCGGCCGAGCAGCCGCCGCAGCCCGCCACCGCCGCGGAACGGAAGATGATTGAGGATGCGGTCGCGTACCTGCAGGGGCTTGCGGAGCTTCGCGGGCGCAACGCGCAGTGGGCTGAGCAGGCGGTTCGTGAAGCGGCGAGTCTGGCGTATCATAGCGCGCTTGAGCAGAACGTCATCGAGATCGTGGCTGACGACGTCGACGATCTGCTTGAACAGGCGCATGGCATGGAGGTGCTGGTCGGCCGGGAGATGGTCCCGCTCGACACGGCCGGGGCGACGGTCGAAATCATTGAGGCGGGCTGGCGGACGGAACTGCTGGCGGCGCTGACGAATCCGAATGTCGTCTTCCTGCTGATGATGATCGGGTTCTACGGGCTGCTGCTCGAATTCTCGAATCCCGGCGCGGTGTACCCGGGTGTGATCGGGGCGGTGAGTCTGATTCTCGCGCTGTTCGGCCTGAACCTGCTGCCGCTGAACTATGCGGGGTTGGCGCTGGTGCTGCTCGGTATCGCGTTCATGGTTGGTGAGGCGTTTACGCCGAGCTTTGGCGCGCTGGGCCTTGGCGGGGTGATCGCGTTCATTCTCGGCTCAGTGATTCTCTTTGATACGGACGTCGCGGAGTTCCGCCTCGCCTGGCCGACGATCGTGGTGCTGGCGGCCGTCAGCGTGGGGGTCTTCGTGTTTCTCGTGGGAACGTTGTGGAAGTCACAGCACCGGCCGGTGGTCGCGGGCCGGGAAGAACTTGCCGGCGCCTCGGCGCAGGTCATCGCGTGGGATTCAACGGAACAGGCCGGGTGGGTGCGTCTGCATGGCGAGCAATGGCGGGCGACGTCGGAGCATCGCATCCGGCCGAACACGTGGGTGCGCGTGGTCGCGGCGGACGGGCTGACGCTGCATGTCGAGCCGGCCGGGGACGCAGCCGATGAAGCGCAAGCGACCGCCGGGGATGTCGACGGCAGAGGGTCGAACACCGAGAAAAGGAAGGGAGAGGAGTCATGATTGGCCAGGCGCCTGAAATCGAATTGACAACGCTTGTGTACATCGTGCTCGGCCTGGCGGTGCTGCTGTTTGTTGCTTCCGCCATCAAGATTCTGCGCGAATATGAACGCGGCGTGATCTTTCAGCTCGGCCGTTTCTGGAGCGTCAAAGGGCCGGGGCTCATTTTCGTCATCCCGATTATTCAGCAGATGGTGCGGGTGGACCTGCGGCTCGTGACGCTCGACGTGCCGAGTCAGGACGTCATCAGTCGCGACAACGTCTCGGTCAAGGTCAACGCGGTGATCTATTTCCGCGTGATCGATCCAGAGCGGGCGATCATCCAGGTCGCCAACTACCTCAAAGCGACGAGCGAACTCTCGCAGACGACGTTGCGGTCGGTACTCGGCAAGCACGATCTCGACGAGATGCTCGCTGAGCGCGACAAACTCAATGATGACATTCAGGCCATTCTTGATCAGCACACCGACGCGTGGGGGATCAAGGTGGCGAATGTTGAGATCAAGCATGTCGACATCGATGAAACAATGGTCCGCGCGATCGCCCGACAGGCCGAGGCCGAGCGGTACCGGCGGGCGAAGATCATCAACGCGCAGGGGGAGGAGCAGGCGGCCCGGAAGCTCGTCGAGGCGGCGAACATACTTTCT
>SLJD01000047.1 GCA_007135295.1 Phycisphaerales bacterium | reverse complement strand
CGCGGCGTGGGGGGCCGTCGCAGCCGGCTTCGCGCTGGTCATGATCGGCCTGCATGCCCAGGACCCCCGCGACTGGGGGGCGGCCGGCCCGGAGGAAGGCGAGCAGTACTTTTTCCCCTCGCTCTCGCGGACGTCGACCGGCGACTTCATCCCCGCCGAGACGCTCATGATGGACCAGTACTGCCAGCAGTGCCACCCGGACGTGCACGACTCCTGGCTGCACAGCGCCCACCGCGAAAGCTCGTTCAGCAACCCGGCGTATCTCTTCTCCGTCCGGGAGACGCGCGAGTTCGCCATGCAGCGTGACGGCGACGTGCAGGCCGCGCGGTGGTGCGCCGGCTGCCACGATCCCGTACCGTTCTTCGCCGGCCGATTCGACGACCCGCACTTCGACATGGAGCATGACCCGACCGCTCACGCGGGCATCACCTGCACCTCATGCCACGCCGTCACCCACGTCAACAGCCCGCGGGGCAACGCCGATTACACGATCGAAGAGCCCCTGCATTACCCCTTCGCGTTCAGCGACCACGCGGTCCTGCAGTGGGTCAATCGCCAGCTCGTGCTCGCCAAGCCGCAGTTCCACAAGCGGACGTTTCTCAAACCCCTGCACCAGACGCCCGAGTTCTGCGGCGCCTGCCACAAGGTTCACATTCCGCAGGAACTCAACGACTACAAGTGGCTGCGCGGGCAGAACCACTACGACTCGTTCCTGCTCAGCGGCGTCTCCGGCCACGGCGTCTCAAGCTTCTACTACCCGGAGAAGGCCGAGACGAACTGCAACGACTGCCACATGCCGCCGATGCCCTCGGACGACTTCGGGGCGAAGGTGCGCAGCGGCTCCGGGCAGCGGACCATCCGCGACCACATGTTCCCGTCCGCGAACACGTTTCTCGCCCACGTCCACGGCTGGGACGAGTCGGTCATCGAGCGGCACAAGGCCTTCAACGAAGGCGTCATGCGCGTCGACCTCTTCGGCATCCGCCAGGGCGGCCGCCTGACCGGCGCGCTCACCGCCCCCATCCGTCCCGACGTGCCCGAACTCGACCGCGGCGGGACGTACCTCATCGAGACCGTCATCCGCGCCGTGGCGATGGGCCACCACTTCACGCAGGGCACCGCCGACTCCAACCAGGTCTGGCTCGACGTTGAGGTCACCAGCGGCGGCCGCGTCATCGGCCGCAGCGGCGGCAAGGACCCCGCCGACCGCTCCGTCGACCCGTGGTCGCATTTCGTCAACGTCTACATGCTCGACCGCGACGGCCGCCGCATCGACCGCCGCAACCCCCAGGACATCTTCACCCCCCTCTACGACAACCAGATCCCCCCCGGCGCGGCGGACACCGTGCTCTACCGGTTCACCGTCCCCGAGGCCGCCGGCGAGACCGTCACCGTCCGCACCCGCCTGCGCTACCGCAAGTTCGACACAACCTACATGCGCCTCGTCAAGGATGACGACGATTACGTCAACGAGCTTCCGATCATGACGCTCGCCGAGGACATGGTCACCTTCCCCGTCGCCGGCGGGTCCGCGGCCGTCTACAACGAGCCGCCGTCGATCGAGCCGTGGCAGCGGTGGAACGATGCGGGCATCGGCCTGCTGCGCAAGGGCGAAGCGGGCGGCGCGGGGGCGCTGCGCCAGGCGGAAGAGGCCTTCGAGCGGGTCGAGCAACTCGGCCGGGCCGACGGGCCGCTCAACCTCGCCCGCGTCTACCTCGAAGAAGGGCGGCTCGACGATGCCGTCGACGCGCTGCACCGGGCAAGCCGGTTCGACCCGCCCGCCCAGCCGTGGACGGTCCTCTGGCTGACCGGGCTGGTCAACAAGCAGCACGGCTATCTCGACGAGGCGATCGACGACTTCAAACGCATCATCGACGGCCGCTTCGAGCAGGCCGCCGGGCGGGGCTTTGACTTCTCAAAGGATTACCGCCTGCTTAACGAACTCGGGCAGACGATCGTCGAACGCGCGCGGCTTGAGCGCGGCGAGCAGCGCCAAGAGGCCCGGGAGAAACTGCTGCGTGATGCTGAGCAGTGGTTCCATCGCGTGCTGGAACTCGACCCGGAGAACGTGACCGCGCATTACAACCTCGCCCGGATCTACCGCGAACGCGACGAGGACGACCGCGCCGCCCGGCACCAGGCCTTTCACCAGCGGTACAAGCCCGACGACAACGCCCGCGACCGGGCGATCGCCGCCGCCCGCCGCCGCGATCCTGCGGCCGACGCCGCCGCCGACGCCGTGGTGATCTATGACCTGCAGCGCCGCGGCGCCTACGAACTGCCGGAGCGATTCCAGCGGGCCAGGAGCCCGGCAGGTGACCAGCCATGAGCGATCCGCGACAGACCGTCGACAAGGTCTGCGACAACCCGCCGCCGATGCAGTCGCCGCACGGCGGCGAAGACCCCGGGCCGTCCGATGACGCGATCATCGGCGTCGCCTTCCGGTGGTCGCTGATCGTGTTCATGCTGATCGGCGCGGTCGTCGCCGCGGCCGTGTTCGCCCTGAGGCCGGCCGCCGCCCCGGAACCGCCCGCCATCGCCACGGAACTGGACGGCCCGCGCGACCGGCGGACGGATGAGCAGCCGAAACCGCCCGACGTACGCTGGACCGACATCACCGAAGCGGCCGGCATCGACTTCGTCCACGAAAACGGCGCGACCGGCGACCGCCTGCTGCCGGAGACCATGGGCGGCGGCGTCGCCTTTCTCGATTACAACAACTCCGGCCACCAAGACCTGCTGTTTATCAACTCCCGCCGGTGGGATTCGCCCGAAGAAGACGACGCCGACGCGCCGGCCACGATGCGCCTCTACCGCAACGACGGGACCGGCCGCTTCGAGTGCGTCACCGAGACAACCGGCCTGGACATCACCATGTACGGCATGGGCGTGGCCGTCGGCGACATCAACAACAACGGCTGGCCGGACCTCTACATCACCGGCGTCTTCGGCAACCGGCTGCTCGTCAACCGCCGCGGCGTCTTCGAAGACGTCACCGAGCAGGCCGGCGTCGGCGGCCCCGACGACCTCTGGAGCACGAGCGCCGCCTTCGTCGACCTCACCGGAAACGGCCTGCTCGACCTCTTCGTCTGCAACTACGTCGACTGGTCGCCGCAGATCGACTTCGAGGTCAACTACCGCCTCGCCGGCATCGGCCGCGCCTACGGCCCGCCGGCGAACTACCAGGGCGTGCACAACTCGCTGTACGTCAACAACGGCGACGGCACGTTCACCGACGTCAGCGCCGAAAGCGGCATCGAGGTCACCAACCCCGCCACCGGCCGGCCGATGGCCAAGGCGCTTGCCGTCATCCCCTTCGACTTCACCGGCAACGGCCACCTGGACCTCTACGTCGCCAACGACACCGTCCGCAACTTCCTGTTCGTCAACAACGGCGACGGCACGTTCGAGGAGGTCGGCCGCGACGCCGGCGCCGCGTTCGACCGCTACGGCAACGCCACCGGCGCAATGGGCATCGACGCCGCGCACTACCGCAACGACCCCGCGGTCGCCGTCGCCATCGGCAACTTCGCCAACGAGATGTCATCCTTCTACGTCAGCGACGACCGCCGCCTTCGCTTCTCCGACGATGCGATCACCGCCGGCATCGGACCCGCGACGCGCCGGGCGCTGACCTTCGGCGTCTTCTTCTTCGACTACGACCTCAGCGGCCGGCTCGACTTCCTCCAGGCCAACGGCCACATCGAAAACGAGATCAACACCGTCCAGTCAAGCCAGCACTACCGCCAGCCCGCCCAGCTCTTCTGGAACGCCGGGGCCGGCGCCGCGCGGCCGTACGTCGAGGTCGACGCCGAACAACTCGGCGACCTCGCCACGCCGATCGTCGGCCGCGGCGCCGCCTACGCGGACATCGACGGCGACGGCGACCTCGACGTCAT
>SLJD01000418.1 GCA_007135295.1 Phycisphaerales bacterium | reverse complement strand
CGACCGGGTGGATGACCGGCTGTGGTTCTATGCCCAGTCGATGTGCGGCCCGCTCGCTTTCGCCCTGGACTGGTTCAATCAGGCGGTGGTCAAGAACTGGTCGGCGGAGACGCTGGAGACGGTCCGCAGCATCAGCCGCGTCCGCGAGATGGGCATCCTCTTTATCGCCCTCGCGGGGCTGATGAACTTCGTTGCGATTCTCGACGCCCTCGCCCCGCCGATCCGCCAGGTCCCGACGCCGACGCCGGCCGCCCCTCATCGGCGGAGCGGCGACCGGAGCGGCGACCGGAGCGGCGACGTTCAAACGGGGGAGTCCGGCCGATGATCGCCACGCTGCTCGGCTACATCCCGTTCGTTCACCCGATCAACGCGGTGTTCACGTGGTGGTACCTGCTGCTGCTGCCCCTGTCCCTTGGGGTGGCGATGGTCTACAAGGCGCTGCGGCTGGAATCGCTCGAGCACTACTGGCGCGAGGTGGCCGTCATGGTCCTGCAAATTGTTCTCGCAATGATCGGTCTGGCCGTCGCTTTGTGGCTGGTCATTCAGGTCGTCCTGCCCCTGCTCCCGGCTGAGCGGCTGTAAGCCCCTGCCACGACAAGTCTTGTAAAAAACCACCAGTTTTTTGGATTTTCGTCTTGCTCCAGGCGGAGGATGTGTCATCTTTGATATCGGCCGCCGAGCGACAGCGGTCTTCCCGAAGCGTGGGAGAATCGGGCGGCGAACGGCGGGACATCGGCCTCGGACAAGGGGCAGAACGGAATTCAGCCGACCGGGCGATTCCGGGCGGGTCGTTTGGGCGGGTCGTTTGGGGGGAGCGGCACGTTTTTGAGGGAATCTTTCCTAGCCGCGAATCGGCGAAGAAGAAGAGAGGTGGGACCGATGAGACAGTCACAAAGAGCCGGGGTTATGCTGACAGCGGTGGCGAGTCTGGCGCTCGCAGCCGGGTCGGCACAGGCAAACATTGTCGAGTTCAATTTCGCGCTTGACGGCGATCAGGCGGGGACGAACTCCTCGGCGGTCGGGGCAGCAGCGCTGCACTACGACACGTTCACGCAGGAGTTTGACCTGGATCTGATGGTATATGGCATCTCGATCAACGACCTGCAGGGAGCTGGTCCGAACGACACGCCGATCCACATTCACGAAGGCGCGCCCGGCGTTCCCGGGCCGATTGTCTTCGATATCGGCCACTTCGCCTCGTTCCAGAACGACGGACTGGGGATCCGGTTCCAGCTCGACGATCAACTTCTCGGCGGGCCGCAGGGCGCGCTGCCCGACGGGGATCCGGATGAGCTTGAGGAACTTCTCTTCGACTTGGATCTCTACATCAACGTCCACACCGCCGCCCATCCCGCCGGCGAGATCCGCGGCCAGATCATCCCGGCCCCGGGGGCCCTCGCGGTGCTCGGCGTGGCGGGACTCCTCGCCAGCGGTCGAAGACGACGCACGTAACTCGCTCACCCACCGCCACCTGCTCCGGGTGGCCCAACCGCAACCTCCTCCGATCCACACTCAGGCAGTCCGCTGCGGCACGGCGGGCTGCCTTTTCGCTGCGCCGTGTTCCCTATTACCGCTTGACATGAGAAAAACTTCGGCAACCGCCCCCCCTCCGCCCTCGTTCGACGAAAAAAGTATTCTTCTGTTAAACTGGTGAAGATAGGAAGTCGCCCTGCCCGGTTCGCGCAGTCGGCAGGACCGGAGCGAGGGGGACGAAACAGAAGCGCAAAAATCGCGGCCTGCAACGGAATGTCGAAGTACACTGTATGAACGGACGACGTTCTCCTGCCACCATCTGCCGGCAGGTCAGCCGGGCCGCGCGACGCCGGTCTCCATGGAACCCGGCCGGCGGTGGGCCGTCTCACCCGGTAGCGGGGCGCATTCATCGCTCGCCATAGGCGCAGCGGGGATCGGTCGGGTGCGAGCGGGGCGGAACGGTTCGACACCTTCCGGATGAAGTCTGTCTGATGCGCGTGGGCGTCTGACGTCCCGTGCGCGAAAGAAATAGAGAAGGCGCTGTTGTCAAAACTGCCATGGATCGCATGAGACCCACCATGAACACATCACCCCACCCGAAGTCACGCCCATCCCGAGAGTCTGCGAGTTCCCCCCATCACGTTTCTGATCCCGGCCGTGTCGACGGCCGCACCTCGGTCGGTCCGCTGATGACCGCTGCCGCGTCCGTCGGTCTGCTGGCGGCGTCGGCGTTGCTGACTGCGGACGTTCGCTCGGCCGATCATTCGTCGTTCGCTGCTGAGCCGACCACGGAGCCGACCGGTACGGACCCCGGCTCTGACCTGATCGGTCAACTCGACATCGATCCGGACGACGCGAACGTGCTCGACCTGCCGCACACCGGCAAGACCGTCGTCACGTGGATCGAGACCGACGACGCTGGCCGGGACGTGCCGCACTACGCCGTCAGCCGCGATGGCGAATCGTTCCAGCGGGCCGGCTCGACGGAGTACGACATGCTCCTGCGATACGCGGAATTCGACCCGCTTGTCGACGGCGAGCCGCCGATGCCCGACTTCCTCGTCGCGACAAGCGAGGACGATGTCGGCGGAATCGGTGAAGAGGGCGAAGGCGATGGCGACGGCCGCGGCGGGGGCGGCTTCGATGTGACCGGATTCGACGGCGCCGGCGACGACGTCAACAACGAGATCCACATCGTCCAGTTCATCACCCAGCCCCTTGCCGAGTATCGCCACGATCTCGAGAACCTCGGCGCGACGATCTACAAGTTCCTCGGCAATCACGCTTATATCGTCCGCATGGATGGCCCGACCCGCGACGCGGTCGAGGACCTGCCGTACGTCCGCTGGGTCGGCGCGTTCCACCCGGCGTACCGCATTGATCCGGCGATCATCGACGAATTGACCGACCCGCGCAGCGCCATGGGCGCGAGCCGGTTCCGCATCCAGGTCTATGAGCGCGGCCTTGCCCAGAAGGACATCGTCGAGCAGTACGTCGAGGACATCGGCGGCAACGTGGATCTCAAGACGCCCAGCGGCTTCATCATCGAAGCGACGCTCTCGTCCGAGCAGCTTGTCGCCCTCTCGCATCAGAACGAGGTGATGTTCATCGACCGCTGGCTGCCCGCGGATGACGACATGGACATCGCTCGCGAGATCAGCGGCGCCAACTACGTGGAATCCGTCGCCGGCTACACGGGAACCGGCGTGCGGGCTGAAATCCAGGACAGCGGCTTCTACCCCGACCACCAGGAATTCCAGGCTCGGCCGCCGTTCCTTCGGACCGGCCTGACGGACAGCCCCAACCACGGCACGAATACGTACGGCGTCATTTTCAGCTCCGGCGAGCACAACCCGACGTCGCGCGGCCTGATACCGGATGCCCAGGGCATCTTCAGCGCCCGCCAGCATGTCAGCGACCGTTACGCCCACACCGCTGAACTGCAGGAATCGCCGTACTTCGGCGTCTTCCAGTCCAACAGTTGGGGCAACGGCCTGACCACCTGGTACAACAGCTACTCCCACGAGATCGATGACATCATCTTTGATCTTGACATTGTCATCCTGCAGTCGCAGAGCAACACCGGCGACAACTGGTCCCGGCCGCAGGCGTGGGGAAAGAACATCGTCTCTGTCGGCGGCGTGCGCCACAAGGACACGCTGACAAAATCCGACGATGAATGGGACGGCGGCGCGAGCATCGGCCCCGCCTCCGACGGGCGCATCAAGCCCGACTTCGCGCATTTCTATGACTGGGTCTTCACCACGCACGGCGACGGCGGATACCGGACGAGCTTTGGCGGCACGAGCGCCGCGACGCCCATCACCGCCGGCCACTTCGGCCTGTTCTTCCAGATGTGGGCCGACGGGATCTTCGGCAATGACTTCAACCCGACCTACGACCCGGACATCTTGAGGGATGACGACGGGT
>SLJD01000419.1 GCA_007135295.1 Phycisphaerales bacterium | reverse complement strand
TATGCTGGGTCATGACGATCCCGGGACACATGCGGGGCATGGCCTGGAGGATTGTTCGAAGTGCTTCTGTTCCACCAGTCGATGCTCCAATGGCCACGACCTTGTTCGTCGTTTCGATCATGGCTGTTGGAGGGGAAGTGAAATCTCGCGGCGTTGTGTTTGTGACAGTCGGCCCGGTCATGGTCCGCTTGGCAACCCGAATATGCCGTGCTTCGCGAATAAGATCGCCGAGCCGTCCGCCGAGGTCTCCAATTGAATACGACGCATCGGGCTTTCGGACCACGTCAATCGCACCGGCTGCAAGGCACGCCAGTGTCGTGTTCTTGCCGTGATCCGTCAGTGAACTGACGATAATCACAGGCATGGGGTGATACGCCATGATCCGTTTGAGGAAGCTCAGGCCGTCCATTCGCGGCATTTCTATGTCGAGCGTCAGCACATTCGGCTCGAGTTCCAGGATCATGTCGCGTGCCAGGTGCGGATTCGGCGCCGTACCGACGACAGTAATGCCATGTTGCTGTGACAGCTCTCGGCTCAACACCTGCCGGACAATTGACGAGTCGTCGACGATCAGTACGCGCGCATCCTGCGGCATGTCGTCTGGTCCTTTCCGCGTAAGAACTCAAGCTGCCGTGGATTGTCTCGTTCGGCCGGCATGCCATTGAGCGATCAGGACCTCGCCCTCAGATTCAACTGCCGACTCACATGTTGCCCCGCAAGGGGGCAGCGGTTGCTCACGCGGTTCTGGTAGGCCAAGCGTGTAGCGGCAATCCTCGCCATCGAGTTCAAAAACCACCGATCCGCCGACGATATTCGCGAGTTCACGTAGTGCGTCGCATCCCTGCTCTTCGACATTGATCTCCTCCGGCTCCACGCCGAGCAGGCTGGACGCAAGTTCGCGCAGAAAGCCGTCGCTCGCCCCGAGAATTACCTCGCCGCTGTTGGCGCCCGAATAGGCGATGCGTGCAAAGTGCGTCGGCCGGGCGTACGTCGCCGCCTCCTCCATGTCGATCCGTTCCGCAAGTACGAACGCGATACTCTCAAGTGCTGCGGTCAGGAGGTCGGACAGTTGACGATCATTGATGGTGTTCATATTCGGGATCCCACGAGGTCTGAGACAAGTCGGCAGAGGTCTTCCGGTTCGAACGGTTTGCGCAGAACCGCCCTGACGCCGAGCTCACGCATCCGATCAAGGCGCCCCTTGTTTGCTTCCGTGCTCACGACGACGACCGTGATATCACCCAGATTCGGGTGCTCGCGCAGGCGGCAGGCGAATTCTTCGCCGTCCATTATCGGCATGTTGAGATCGAGCAGTACGAGGTCAATCGACGTCTGTTCAAGACGATCCAACGCCTCCTGCCCGTTCCCCGCTTCGTGAATGCGATCCTCCAAAATACCTGCGAGAACCACCACTTTTCGGATGGCGCGGCGCAAAATCGGCGAATCATCAACGATCAAGACATTGCAGTTCATAAAATCTGCTCCTGTGCGGTCTCGGATCCATTACCGATGTTGTCGAGTTGTCGAACGTGCGTCCATGCTGACATCATGAGTGCCTCCGCGAGCGAGCGGTCAATCCGCAGGCCGTCACGGACGTGGGGGCTGAGCGGATATGCGAGACCATCGTCACCGACGCCCAGGCCCGCCCAGAGGCAGATCACGTCTGCGGCATGAATCACATCAAAGAGCGGATCATGCTCCGATGCGCCGGCGGGGGGATCGTGATGACAGCCTATTGCGGACGCCAGCCGGTCGGGCAGATGCCAGGCCCGGCCGAGCGCTTCGCCAACTTGCGCATGATCAAAGCCGAACGCGGCACGCTCGGCCCACATGACGTTCTGGCCTGCGCGGAGGTGAGGCGCCAATGACCGGATGTATTGCTCGCCATACCGGTAGTCCAGCACAAGTTTCCCGATATCGCGAAGCAGCCCGCCCAGAAACGCTTCATCAGCGGCAACGTCGTCGCGCGCCCTGGCCAATTCATCGGCAATGACCGCACCGCCGACCGCGCTGCGGCGGATGGCTCCGCGACGAAGGCCGAATGATTCTCCGGCTGCATCGAGCAGTCCCGAGACCTGCATCTGAAGACACGCCTGCAGCACGCGCATTCGACCAAGCCGGCTGATCGATTCCTCGAGATTGAAGATGCGACCAGGCCGGCCGTACTCCACCGAGTTGCCCAGCCGCAGCACCAGCGACGTCAACGCCTCGTCATACCGCATGATCTGGACGATCTCCTGCGGCGCGGTCGTGTCGTCATGGAGCGCCGCGATCAGGCGGGCCGCGGTATCCGGCAGGCCGGGCAGTGCGTCGATGGCGTCGAGAAGGTCGTTCATTCCGGCCATAGCACGCGCTCCTTCGAGTTGTTTCGAATCCTGACGATCCCGGACGCAAGCTCAAGCGAGAGGGTTCGGCTGATCGTCCCGCCGGTGTCCTCGCCCGAGATAAGAATGTTGTTCTTCCAGAACAGCTTGCGGAGCATGGTCCGATTGCGCGAGCCGATCTTGAAGTGCCCGTCTTCCGCCAGGACCTCGGCGCCGCCTGCCGCACAGACGACCATGCGTTCCTTGACCGCACCGAGGTCATAGCAGGCCCGAAACAGCATCGGGACACCCGTATCTGCGAACATTCCCGGCAGCGACTGCGCCTTTGACTCATTGAGCTTCGCATTCGGCAGCATGAAATGGAGCATCCCGCCAATTCGGACGACGGGGTCGTACACCGTCACGCCGATGCAAGAGCCGAGCGCATAAGTGATCAGGGTCGTCGACGGGTCGGCACTGACGGCCAGGTCGCCGACGCCAACCTCGATTCGCCCGGGAACGGCATCGGCATGGTGCTGATCGCTCGTGGCGCTCACGGTTGAGACTCCTGCAGGGGGCTGTGGTGGTTAACGAATTATTGCCATCACCAGTGTCGGGACTTACTTCCGGTAAATCGATGCTTGCACGTACTCGAGCGGTACGTCGACGCCTGACAGCGTCTCGGCGCTGCCGATCGCCAGTATGCCGCCCGGCCGAAGCAGGTCGTGGAAACGGTTGACCAGTGCTTCGCGGGTCTCCGCACCGAAGTAAATCATGACGTTGCGGCAGAAGATGACGTCGAACGGACCGCGCATTGGCCACGTGTCATTCAGGTTCAGACGCGCCACAGATACAAGCGACCGGACGTGCGACGACACGCGAACACGGTCCGCCTGCTCCGGGTCCGCCTCGAAGTACCGACGGACCACCTCCGGATTGAGACCGGTGACGTGCCTGGACTCGTATTCGCCGCGCTGGGCCTGCTCAACCGCCGTCGACGAAAGATCCGTCGCCAGGATGCGCACGTCCCAATCCGCAATGTCAGGCAAGGATTCGAGGGCGTTGATCGCCAACGAATACGGTTCGCATCCATTCGAACATCCCGCTGACCAGAGTCGAATGCGCCGACCGGGGGTTGTCAGATTGCCGCGCGCCAACGGCGTGTAGAACTCCCGCTCCAGATACTCGAAATGCGACATGTCCCGGAAAAAGCTTGTTACATTCGTCGAGAGTATGTCGAAGAATACGAGCATGTCGTCGCTATTCGTCGATCTGTGAAGGTAATCGAGATAGGCCTCGACGCTTGGGAAGTCGGACTTCCGGAGAAAAGAGTTCAGCCGATTCGATACAAGCGGCATCTTCCTGGAGGTCAGATTCAGCCCCCATCGGTCCCGGGCAAGCCGGGCAATACGATCGAAATCTGAAGGGCTGAGTTCGGTCATGATCAGTCGGTCCGGGTGGCGATTTGCGGTCAAAGCGCCGCCCGTCCTCTCGAACAGGCGGCGCGGGGGGGAAGGGGAGGGGTGGTGTGTCAGAATGAGGCGAGCACCTCGCTGTCATCCATCGGAATTCGCTGCTTCGAGGGCGAAGTCGGCTTCGCG
>SLJD01000073.1 GCA_007135295.1 Phycisphaerales bacterium | reverse complement strand
GCGGTCTCGGACTTGCGGGTGAATGCTCTTTCCGGCGGGCGATTCGAGGTGGCCTGGAGCTATCTGCGTGATGGCGAGCAGGTCGAGCCGGCGCACTTCGAGGTATTTCATGACAACGGCAGCGGGCAGGTGGATTTCGATACGGCGGCAGGGACGGTGCCGTACCGTCGGGGACGTGTGCATTATGCGCATGTATCCGAGCCGTTCGCGCACGATGTGCGGGTATGCTGGGCGGTGAAAGCAGTATCGGCCGAGGGTGTTGCATCGGACGTGGATGCGCGGGCGGTGGGGCGTGCCGCGGCCCAGCCTCCGACGGGTCGGCCGACGGTCATCATGGAAGTGGTGG
The DNA here is from genome assembly GCA_007135295.1 of Phycisphaerales bacterium. GTDB lineage: Bacteria > Planctomycetota > Phycisphaerae > Phycisphaerales > SM1A02 > SLJD01. Next base: position 3,566 of record SLJD01000073.1, on the reverse strand, counting down.
AGGACTGAGCGGTGATGCGACGACTCGATGCGCTGCGACGGGACCAGCGGGACGTTCTGGAGAGCTACCGGCAGGAGGGGCAGCGGCCGGACTCGGTCGCACTGCTGCCGCGGCCGGGCGGCGTCCTCGCGCCGGTCGTCTACGGGCGGGTGACGGAGGTGGTGGGTTCGGACCCGACGCACGGGCCGCATGTACGCGTCGTTCGGCAGCGATGGACGGGTCGACCGCCGGTCCGCTCCGACGTGGAAGGGACGGCTGTACGGTGCTACCCGACCCCGAACCGCACGGTGGCTGACTACAGCGTGGGCGATTTCGTGCGGCTGGTGGCTGCCCGCGGGGCGATGGTAGCAGAAGCGCTGGCCTGAGTGGAGCGTGCGGCGGACCTTTTTTTCGACCACTTGCGGTTTCCGGGCCCTGGCCGATGGCATCGGCTGGGGCCTCGTTTTATAATGACACCTGCTCCAGATGCCGACGCTCAGCCGGTCGCCACGACGGGAAGTGTCGATGGCGGGAAGTGTCGGCGGAAGCGGGGCGGTGCATCTCCGAGGCGGGCGACGCCGGGGCGCGGCGGCGCAGGCGAAGAGTTTATTCGTCGCGGGCTCGGCATGGCGAGAGGGGACACGGTGCGGCGCATCGCCATCATCAATCAGAAGGGCGGCGTGGGCAAGACGACCACGGTTGCCAACGTCGCGGCCGCGTTGGCTCGCGCGGGGCAGCGCGTGCTCGTATGCGATCTCGATCCGCAGGCGCACCTGACGCTCCACTTCGGGCTCGATCCATCCGACGACACGCCGGACATGTACGACCTGTTGACGGGTTCGGCTTCGATCGCCAAGGCGCGCGTCAAGGTCGGCCACAACCTGTGGGTGGTCGGTGCGAGCATCGACCTGGCGGCGGCCGAGGTCGAGCTTGTCAGCATCGTAGGGCGCGAGGTCGTCCTGCAGGGGCTCCTCGATCAGCACGTCGGCGATCAGAAGGATACGCCGTTCAGCAAGTACGATTACATTCTGTTCGATTGCCCACCGTCGATGGGCGTGCTGACGTTGAACGGGCTGTGCGGTGCCGACGAGGTGATCATCCCGTTGCAGCCGCACTACCTCGCGCTTCAGGGGCTCGGCAAGCTGCTGGAGACGGTGCAACTGGTGAGTCGGCGGATCCATTCGGTGCTTCGCGTTTCCGGCGTGGCCATCTGCATGAACGATGCGGGCACGCGGCTGGCGGCCGAGGTCGTGGAGGACGTGCGCCGGTTCCTGGCCGACGCGCGGGGCACAGCCGTGCCGTGGTCGAAGGCGAGGCTTTACGAGTCGATGATCCGTCGCAACATCAAGCTGGCCGAGGCCCCGAGCTACGGACAATCGATCTTCGACTACGCGCCGGAGAGCAACGGAGCGACCGACTACGAACGGCTCGCCCAGGAGATTCATGCGTCGTCGTGCGATCAGGCAGCGTCGCAGGAGATCTCTGCATCGGATGACGCTGCATCGTCCGAAACTGCGTCCGTCGAAAATGCGTCCGTCGAAAATGCGTCCGTCGAATCTGCATCGTCGAACACTGCATCGGGCAGACCGCACCATACCGATCCGCTGGCGCAGGTGATCCCGTTGCCGGTGTCAGCCACCGCGTCCGAACATGCGAGCACGTCGCAAGAGCGCCGGGAGATCAGTGCACCCTCGCATTCGGCTGACCGCACTGGCTGAAGCCCGTGGCTCTTTAGTCGGACATCCGATTGTAACGGCTAGCTTTCCTCTTCGATGGCTGAGTGATGAGGTTCGGCTCTGCCGGCGGCGGGGATGTCGCGCAACTGCTCGCCTTGCTGGGCGGCCAAGAGCTCGTCCAGCGTGTAGGCGGACCCGCACTCCGGGCAGCGCGCCTCGTGCAGGCCCGTCATGTCGTAGCTGCACCGGGGGCAGCGGACCGGTCGGCCTGCCTGCATCCTCAGCCGCGCAACGCACTCGGCCGACGTGTCGCGCCAGATCACGATCGACAGCATGAGGAAAGCCAGAATACTCAGCGAGGTGCTCACGAATGTAATCTCTTCAGTCCACATGCGCGTATCGATCAGAAGCCCCGGCACGGCGATCGCTGCGATACAGCCAATTATTAAAACGATTGTCAGCCACACGCGGCGCGCGTTCCAATGAACCATTCGCCGCCACAGCATCCACCAGTAGAGCGAGGTGAAGATCAAGACCGCAAGTCCGACGCTGACCACATGAGGGTAGATTCCCGTGAAATCGACGAAGATGATCAATGAGATTGTGAAAACGACCAGCACTATGGGAAGCAATGTTGCAAACAGGATCTGACTGACAAGATTGTTCATAATGTGCTCCTCGTGGCGGCAATGTTAGCTGCCTACGGATAGATCAGGCTGTCCGTGTCCGCTTCCGTGTTGTGCTGTTGGCAGTGTGCCTGCTGCTCAGGCGACGATAATTGACAGCATAAGTCGTCTTTCCCTTTCTTCTCTTTGAACCCGACCTCCGCAGCGCTGCCCTCTTCAGGGGCGAGGAGCTTGGCGCACCATCTGGGCGGGTTGGTTGTATCCGGTGTATCCCGGCAGGTTTTCCCATCTTGCGCCGGGGTACCCGGTCATCATTCCTGTTGTCCGATGCCAATCAAGATTCTGTTCCCATTCCGGGTCAAACGCCTGTGGGAACGGCGGCAGGCCGTAGGACGGCTCCTGCGTTACGAGTTGGGCGAACTCAACGCGTCCATCAAGGAACGCCAGATTGCATCCTCCGGTATGACGCACCTCCCAGCCGGTTTGGTTATCGCTATTATTGCGATCCGTCAAATCCCACATTCGCCCGCCACCGATCGCGGCGCCGCCGGCCTCGCCGAAGGCCACCATCTGATCTGGATGACGGATCAAGCCAAAACGGCGGGAGGCTGTTATTGTCGGTTGCATCGTGTGATTGGGGTCGATCATGCCCATCACATACTTCATGCTCGCGTAGCTCAGCACGAACGCATGCTTTCCTTCCGTGCCTCCATTTTCTTGTGTCCGGTCGATCAGGCCAGAAGTGTGAAAAAACTGGTCGCTCGGACACACATACCAGTCGATGGTCAGAAAGGTCGTGCCGTCAGCGGCGTCGGCCGGCCCATTGAAGACCCTCTTGTACTCCTGAAACACGTCGGGTCGTCCTCGATAGACATATCTGTGAAGAACCTCCCACGTCCGCCCTTGCTCAATACCATTGTCAGAGGTCCAGGGGAAGTAATCCCTGTTGGCCTGAGCGTAGAACATGAGTGCCTGCTGGCAGGTGCGCAAATTGGTGGCGCAGAGGACGCGTTGGGACGGTCCATGTCCGCGTCTACTTGGGTACAGGGAGATGGCAACGACTGCGAAGACGAGTACCAGCACGATCAGGGCGATGACGTCGGCCTGGGCGAAGGCGGTGCGCGCCAAGCGGTGAACCGAGCGGCATGGGCGAGGCAATCGTGGCATGGCGTGCTCCTCGTGGCGGCAATGTTAGCTGCCTACGGATAGATCAGGCTGTCCGTGTCGCTGAACGGCGTCTCGTTGGAGGTCGGCGGCGTGCCCTGGACGCGGACGTTCGGGGACT
>SLJD01000356.1 GCA_007135295.1 Phycisphaerales bacterium | reverse complement strand
CCGGGGCCTCGGCGCTGCCGGCCTCGAACTGGTACAGCGCCTGCAGCGCGCATCGCCGGGCGTCGCGGTGCCTGCTCATGTCCACGCCCCTTGCTGATGCGTCGTGTCGGCCGGGATGCCTGTCGTTGATCGGTGCCCGCGCAATGCCCGGATCTGCCGGGCCGAGGCGATCGCAGCGGCCATCGCCTCCGCCCCCTTGTTGCCCTGGTCGCCTCCGGCCCGGGCCTCGGCCTGCTCAATGGTCTGGCACGTCAGCACGCCAAGCGCGACCGGCAGGACTCGCTCGATGGAAAGCCGTGTCAGCCCGTCGGCGACAGCGTGGGCGATGTACCGGTCGTGCGTCGTCTCGCCGGTGATGATGCAGCCGAGCGTGACGACAGCATCGACACGCCCGGTCTCGGCGACCGCGGCGGCGAGGGCGGGCAGTTCGAACGCGCCGGGGGCTTCGACCATGAGAAGATCATCCGTCGAGCCGCCGGCCTCGATGAATGCCCGTTCCGCGCCATCGCGCATCGCGCCGGTGACGGCGTCGTGGTACCGGCTGACGACCAGTCCGATGCGCAGGCCGCGTCCGTCAGGTGTCTGGTTCAAGGCAATGTGCATGTTTCAGTATCTGCAGGCCCGGCCGGTCAGGACGCAGCCGGTCGCTGAGAGACCACCGGGTGTGAGAATCACTCATCGTATGGCAGGCGGGCCGGCGATTCAATTCAGCAACTCATTGGCGTCCCGGCGGGGCTGACGATCAAATAGATGGGGCGGCAGGACTTGTGTCACCCGATCACGCATGGACCGGCTGACACCCTGTACGATGCGGTCGTGACAAGCATGCTGTTGCGAGTGCTGACCGCGATTCAACTCACGCGCCTGACGATGGCTCTCGGCGCGGTGAGCAATATCTGGTTTGTCATTCTCATCACGCGGGCCGACCAGCAATACCACAGCCTGCCGGTCCACACCATGCCGCTGGGGATGAGTCTCGCCGCCGGGGCGGGAGTGGCGATCGGACTTTTCGCCTATGGCGCTGCGCTGAACGATCTGCTTGATGTGCGGCACGATACGACGTTCGAGCCCGAACGCCCGATCCCCGCGGGGCGGATCCGCCCGGGCCAGGCCGTGGTGGCGACGGTCGCGGCGCTGATCTTGGCGGTGCTTGCTTCGCTCGTTTTCGCGACGACATGGGCGCCGATCATCACCCTCGCCCTGGCGTCAATGATTCTTTTTTACAACACGGTCGGCAAGCACGTGCCGGGGGCGGGAATCGTCACCGTCGGGCTGATCTACGCGGGGCACATGTTCATCGCGAACCACCAGCTCGGCTTTACGCTGCCGGTCTGGCTCATCCTCACGCACACGATGGCGATCGCCCTGGCGGTGCACCAGCTCGAGGACAAGCGGCCGGTGCTCAGCCGGCGGAGTCTGCTGGGCATCAGCGCCGGCTGGCTGTTCTGGTCGGGGGTGATCATCGGCATCGGCCTCGATGATCTGGCCCTGTGGCCGGAACACCGCTCGCTGGTGAATCTCGGCTGGCCGCTGATGGCGGTGGCGGCGTTCGCCGTGGTGATACACTGGAAGACCCGGCACTCCGGGCCGCGGTCAGCATCCGAGAAACTCAAGCGGTACGGCGCGATGTGGCAGGGTTTGTTCGACGCGTCCTGGCTGCTTGCGCTCGGACTGCACGGCCCGGCGGCAGGGCTCGGGATGCTCGCGCTGGTCAGTTTCGTCGCCATGACGGTGCTCAAGGAACTGGCGGGTCTCTCCGGCCGGCCGCTGGCGTATCGCGCGTGACGCAGCCCGTGCCGTGCTCAGCCGCTCAGCGCTGAATGAAACGCGCCCGCATCCACCCCCAACACTGCGCACCGCGCATCGCCGCCATCCGACAGATCGAGGCTGATGCCCCGGTCAATCGTGCTCGACATGCTGCAAGAAAGAAAAAACGGCTTGGGCCATGGCCTCTCCTCCGTGGCCATGACACACAAGCCATTGGTTCCCATACGGTACCGACTCGGACCCCCTCGTGCCACCAGCAGTCCATTCGGTGCCACCGATAGAAAGGTTCCCCATCATCACGGGATGTTTTGCGGAAAACTTTGTGACAGGTTTGTTGATAAGCCGCATGGCAAGATGGGAAGCATGTAATGCCTGGGTGAACGTTCAGCACCGCAAAACGGATGCTTTCTTTCCAGAATGTTGCTTTCAGGCAACATCATGCTGCAGGTGTTGAATGAAATCGTCGATCGGTCGAATTGATGCTGGTAGCTTGAGGGCTGAACACGACGACCGACCGGCCCACTGAGGCGAGGCGCGGTTGATGGCCGTTGTTGTATGGAGCGGTGCTGCGCGATGGAGACCAGACACGACGTACTGATTGTGGAAGCCGACCCCGTTGCGGCGGAGACGTTCGTCGAGCAGGTCAAGCAATGGGGCTACGACGTCACCTCGGTCGGTGACGGCCGGGCGGCGATCGATCACATTGAGCGAGTCGAAGGGTCGATTGCGGTCATTCTGATCGACATGTCGCTGACGGAGCCGACAGGCCTCGAGCTGCTCCGCACCCTCAGCCGCCAGGCCCCGCAGGTCGTCCCGATTGCGACGGCCGATTATGGGACGATCGAATCGGCGGTGCAGGCCGTTCGCGCCGGGGCGATGGAATACCTCACCAAGCCGCTGGTTGATGAGGAACTTCGCCTCACCATCGAAAAAGCCGTTCAGCACCATGCGCTGCGGACGGAGAACGCCGCGCTGCGCGGCCACACGAGCGGCGGCAGCGATTCCCTCGACGGAATCATTGCGGCGGACCCGCGCATGCTGCGCATCTTCGAGATTGTCGAGTCCGTCGCCGCCAGTCGCACGACGGTGCTGATGTGCGGCGAGTCGGGAACGGGAAAGTCGCTCATCGCCCGGGCGATCCACCAGCGATCGCCGCGCGGCGGCCGCCCGTTCGTTGACCTCGCGTGCGGTTCGATTCCGGAAACGCTTCTGGAGTCGGAACTGTTCGGCCACGTCAGGGGCGCGTTCACCGGCGCTCATGCTGACAAAGCCGGGCGGTTTCTTGCCGCCCATGAAGGGACGATCTTTCTTGACGAGATCAATTCCGCATCGCCGGCGCTACAATTGAAACTCCTGCGCGTGCTGCAGGAACGTACATTCGAACCGGTCGGTTCCAATGAGACGCACGAAGTCGATGTGCGTGTCATTCTCGCGAGCAATCAGCCGCTGGAAGGGCTCGTCGAGCGCGGCGAGTTCCGGCAGGATCTGTACTACCGCATCAACGTCGTCTCCATCACCCTGCCGCCGCTGCGCGAACGCGTGGCGGACATTCCGCTGCTCGTCGATCAGTTCATCAGTCAGTACAGCGCCGACGCCGGCCGGCAGATCACCGGCATCACCGACGAAGCGATGGACAGGCTCCGTCGGTACCACTTTCCCGGGAACATCCGCGAACTGGAGAACATCATCGAGCGGGCCGCCGTGCTCGGCCGGTCACCGAAGATCGGCATCGACGACCTGCCGGACCATGTCCGCGAACCGCAGCCGAACGGCGGCTCAGCCGGGATCACGCGTTTGGCGGACCATCAGCCGTGGCGGATCGAAGACCTGGCCGCCATGCCGCTTCGCAAGGCGCTCGAAGGCCCGGAGCGGCAGATCATCCTCGCAGCGCTTGAAGCCAACGACTGGAACCGGCAGAAGACCGCCGAGCAACTCGATATCAACCGCACGACGCTGTACAAGAAGATCAAGCAGTACGGCCTGGAGTCGTTCGGCCGGGCGGGATAACGCAAGGCCGCTGATCGCACGATCATTCAATCGCTTTCATTCCTCCGGCGTCACCGTTTCATCCGGCCGACGGTGGTAGATGAGCACCGTGCCCTGCCCCCAGTCGACCCAGCCGGGAAGGGCCGCCACCTGTGAAAGTCCATCGGCT
>SLJD01000183.1 GCA_007135295.1 Phycisphaerales bacterium | reverse complement strand
TGGCCAGTTCATCGATGATCCGCTCGGCCAGTTCAACGCTGCCGGCCTGCATGACCAGTGAACTCGTGTAGCCCTGCTCCTGCTCCATCACGGTCTGCTGACGTGCCTGCCGGCTGACGGCAACCTCAAGAAACTCGTTGACCACATCCTCACTGGACGGGCGGAGCAGTGGCATCCGAACTGCAATGACCTCGACACCCGTTTCATACTGGTCGAACGCGTCCTGGATACGGTCGCGAAGTTCGCTCGCCAAGCTGGACCGCCCCGGACCGACAATATCCGCCAGCTCGCGATTCGGCAGGTAACGTGTTACCTCACGCAATGCAAGTTGCTGCAGCGCCTTCTCCCGCGTGTTCATCTGGGCGCGGCGTGGCAGGTATTCACTGGCGAATGTCAGGAAATTGAGCAGTGAATCTTCTTCGTCCTTGAGCCTGTACCGGAGAACAATCTCAGCATCGACAAGGGAGAACCGGCGTGTAATCCCTGCCGGATCATCGACGTCGAGCAGGCCATCGACCTCTTCCTGCGGATCGGCAAGCTCTTCCGCCATCTCCTCGGCTTCGGCTTCACCGATTTCCTGCATCAGCTCAATCAGTTCGTCGGTTCTGACGTCACGCTCCGTGCTACCAACGATAAATGGGTGCAATTCGCCGTCGGTATCAATCTCGTCGGTCCAGAGATACACACGTGATGCAAGATCTGTCCGACGCACGTGGGCTGGCTCGATTCGCCGCGGCGTAAGGTGCAACTCTCGCGTACGCGAGACGGCATACACCTCGGCGGTTTCGATCGGCCATGGCCACTTGAACATCACTCCGCCCTGAAGCTGACTGCCGACGATGTCTCCCCCCCGCAGCCGTACAGCCTGCTGATGCGGCTCGACGACGACTACACTGTTGAGCACAAGCGCGACGAGCACCCCAAGTCCGACCAGCCAGGCAAAGCTGCGGATGAGAAGCTGGTAGCCCCAGGAACTTGTGATGTCGAAGCCGAACTGATAGTTGACCGCTTCGTTGAGTGACCGCACGAGCGAATCGGGAGCGGCGAAAAGACTCAGGATCTTGGAGTCAAACGCCGGGCGCGGTGTCTCGCCGGGGATCCGCGGCCGATAGAAGTTCAGCAGCAGGTTGAGGAGAATCTCGCCCGCCTGAAGAGCCATGAAGACGGGCAGAGCATACGCCATGACTTCGAGAACGCGCTCGTTATCAACAAATCGGAAGACATAGCCGATCGCGAAGGCGAACAACACGAGGGCGTTGCCGACCATGTATCCCGATCCGCCGCGCAGATTCTGCCACGCCGGCTGCTTGGCCATCCCGGAGACAAACCGGGAAAATACGAAGCTCACCAACGAGAATGACAGGCAGATTGCCAATGCCCAGCCGAGGTAGTCGGTAACTTCAACCGCCCGGCCAGCGCCGGCAGCAACCTGAGCGACCGACAGCTGCTGCCAGACCACCCACGATGAGCCAGCCAACACCAGGGCGAGCAGAATGCTCACGCCGGGCATCAGCCAGCGATGCATAAGGCGAAGCCGCCGGGCCTGGACGAAGACCTCATCCGGCGCTTCGTCAAAGACCGTCCCCCCGGCTGCCCGGCTTTGGGCGAGTTCGTCCTGCTCGAGTACTTCAAGCCGTTCAAGCCGATGCTGGTGGAAAACGACGGCAAGACTGATCCACACCCACAGCCCTTGGAAGGCATACAGGGAAATCAGTTTCAGGGGGGTGTCTTGGCCGACGTACCCGAACAGCAGGAGGGTCAGCGCGATGACGAACTGGAGCACCAGTCCGGACAGCGCGACCCTTGTCGCTCGCTGGTAGGCAAAATGGTCAATTCTCATGGACCTGACTCACCGGTTCCTGCGTGTTTTTTCCAGAACAATCCGCTCCGGGCCCGCCCTGCGCGGATGTACCCGTCGCCAATGAAGTGAGCCGCCCCACGCTCAGCGAGACGGCAGATGCCGAAATGTCGGACCGATTCACGGTTGTCACAGTGAACCGATACCGCCGCCACTACGTAACAGCCCCCGTCGAAGGTTCGCTTCTCGGCGACAAATTGTGCACTTCCCAGACATGTCCGTACAGTCGGAGGCCATTGCAACCTGCTCGTTCGGGCATATCCTTGCCGGTTGGCCGACCGCCGGCCGAACCGAATCGTAACACTTCCTCAGCGGGCCACCAGCCGCCATGATAGAGCAACTGCTTGCCATCGTTCGGAATACGTACTTTGAGAGCATTCGCCAGCCCGTGGCGCTCGTGGTCGTGGTGACGGCGGGGCTTCTGATCCTGCTCAGCAATCCTCTGTCGGCATTCACGATGGAGGATGACCACCGCATGCTGCTCGATATCGGCCTGGCGACAATTTTTGCCGCCGGCGCGATTCTCGCCGCCTTCATCGCCACGAATGTCATCGGCGACGAAATCGAAAACAAGACCGCGCTGACTGTCGTCTCCAAGCCCGTCGGCCGACCGATCTTCGTCATCGGCAAGTTCCTCGGCGTCGGAGGGGCGCTGCTGACCTGCGTGCTCGCCCTGGCCATGGTCTTTCTGCTCGTCGAAATGCATGGCGTCCGAGAGCGGACCATGGACCCGTACCACCTGCCCGTGATCTTCATCGGCTCAGCGGCGGCAATCGCCGGGACGGTGGTCGCGGTCTGGTGCAACTATTTCTACAACAAGTCGTTTGCGAGCACATCGATTGCCATCACAACGCCGTTGCTGCTGCTTGCTTACGTCATCTGCATGAACTTCGAGCACGATTTCACGCCTCAGGCAATGTCGATCGCGTTCCGATTCGATCTCTGGAAGGCGCTGATCCCGCTGGGAATGGCGATTCTCGTGTTGACTGCCATCGCCGTCGCCGCGTCAACCCGGCTCGGTCAGGTTATGACGCTGACGATCACGCTCGGCATGTTCCTTCTCGGAATGCTCGCCGACTGGTTCTTCGGACGGCCGATCAATGCGATGCAGCAGTTGTGGACCCGCCGCGCTCGCGAGGAGGGGCTGACCGAGCAGGTTGAAACGGTGCGGGAGATCACAACGACGTATGGCGAGACGATTCGCGACGACCCGCGTGTCGTTGATGTCGCGACGGTTCCGCTTACCCAGATGGCTGAAGGTGCCGAGCTGATCCAGTACGCCTTGTACAAAATCGGCTACGCCGCCCTGCCGAACATTCAGGTCCTCTGGCTCGCCGATGCCCTGACGCAGCGTCATGTGATTCCAACGTCATACCTTCTGCAGGCCTGCCTGTACGGTGGCCTGTACATCGTGATGGCCCTTTGCGCCGGCATCATTCTCTTCCAACGACGTGAGGTCGGCTGAGTCTTTGCGAAGACGGCTATAGAGCCGACGCATCATGCGGTCCCGGGCGATTTCTTCGCAGCCTGAGCGCCGAGAAACTTCGCGATATCGAAGTCGACGAAGTCGGCGTGATGGAAGATGATCGATTCAATAGACCGCTGCACCTTGTCGCCTTCGTGAGAATGAGTCGCCACGATGTGCATCACCTCGGCCGGCAGGTTGTGCTTGTAACACATTCCGACGCCCGAGAACGGATGCCGCAGCATTTCTCCATAACGCCCCTTAATCACGTTGCCGAGCTCATCCCGGTCGTATTCGAGCGGTTTACCGACATCAGCGAGCAGCGCTCCGGCGATGAGGTGATCGCGATTGATCGGAATCCGATTGCCGAAGACGGATTCCAGCACATCAGCAATCGCGATGCACTGTCGGACGCAGGAATTCAGATGCTCAATGAACGTCAGCTCAATCTCACCGGCGAGCAGCGTAAACGGGATTGCGCGCAGTTCGTCGACGCGCCACCCCTTGCCGCCACAGCCGGTCGAGATCGCTTCATCCCACACTGCCGCGACTTTTCTGCGAAGGGACTCATCGCCTATCTTCATCAGATCGGGAAACAGCTCCAC
>SLJD01000359.1 GCA_007135295.1 Phycisphaerales bacterium | reverse complement strand
GAAACGCGGGCGGGCAATCCCGAAGCATCGATGGCGGGAGGAGAGGCCGCCCAACGCTCGGCGCGGCAACAACAGGCCGTACCGGATCGGATGGATCGAGGGGCCGATGCTTCGCCGGAATCGCCCCGGCCCGCTCAGACAACCGATCACCGCGTGATGTCGGCCTGGTTCAATGCTGCGGCGTCTGATGCCCCGGCCAAGACGCGGGCCGCTCAGGTCGAACAGTGGGTCACCCTGATGAATCGTTCCGGCGAGCCGGGCGGCCGGCCGACCGTGTGGAGCGGCGTCATGGCCGGTGCGCTCAACAGCACGATGAACGGCGCAGCCATCACGGGGACCGCTGTGACGTCGTCCTCCGGTGAGGGCCACACGCCTCTTCCGACCGCTTCATCGAGCACGCTGCTTGAATCCGCTACACGGTTCAGTGGTCAGGTGATGCGTGGCATGACGGCGGTCATGCACCAGCAGGGTGGCTCGATGACGATGCGACTTGATCCGCCTGAACTCGGGCAGCTTCGCATTCAGATGACCGTCTCCCGCGGGGTGGTCACAGCGTCGTTTCAGCCGACCACCGCGCAGGCCCAGCAACTGATCGAACAGAACATGTCCACGCTGCGGACGTCCCTTGAACAGCACGGCATGACGGTCGAGCGGATCTCTGTTCTGCAGGCGCCTGCATCTACACATGCTCATGACATGCGTGATGAGAGCGGCCAGCAGCGGCAGCAGCATGACTCCGGGGAGGGACGAAGTCGCGGCCGGCAGGACGGGGAATCACGCCGCGATGAGAACGGGCAGTCAACTTCACGCCGGCATCAATTTGAGCAGGCATTTCAGGATACCGCCGGCCGCTTCGATGATGACGAGGACGGCCGGGAGCATGGAGGCGCATCATGAACAGTGTGGCATCCCTTGATTCCGGCGGAGGACACACCGGGCCTGTCAATCAGTTCAGCGAAATGAAGACGGAAGACTTCGTCAAGATCATCTTCACGGAACTGACCAATCAGGATCCTTTCGAACCGAACGATTCCTCGGCACTGCTCGAGCAGTTGAACTCGATCCGGTCGATCGAATCTGACGTCGCGCTGACGGACCAGCTCAAGTCGCTGGTGACAGAGAATCAGCTCGCCTCGGCGAGCAACATGATCGGCAAGTACGTCGACGGGATGAATGAGGACAATGACAAGGTGTCCGGATACGTGGTGTCCGTCTCGCGACAGGGCGATTCAGTCATGCTTGAACTGGACAACGGCTGGACCCTTCCGATTGATCGTGTGGAATCGATCGTTGATCCGGCCATGTTTGCGGATCCGAATGGGTCGTCGTCCCAGGAATCGCCTGAGGAAGTGTCTCGCGACCGCATGTGATCTGTGCGGTTGGCGCGCACCGGGAGCGCAGAAACGGATCTATTCATGAGCGACGATCCCATTCGAATGCTGAAGCGGCTTGAGCCACCGATCCGTCCCGGCACATCCCCTCATGACTCTTCCGGTCCCCGGCCGGCGTTTGAGTCGCAGAGCTTTGAGCAGTTGCTGCAGTTGGTCTCAAGTGGGGGAGCGTCAGACGCTCGCACGGTGGACGTGGCCTTTGAGCCGTCAGAGCCGCTCGATGAATCGCAGATGCAACGGCTGGCGGGTGCAGCGAACGTCGCCGAATCAGCGCAGGTGGAACGCGCATTGCTGTTCATGGACGGCCGGGCGCTGGTGCTGGACGTCAACCAGCGGGCGCTGACCGATGAGCTGACGGCCGAGAACTCCACGCCGCTTGTTCATGTGGAAGCGGCGGTATTCGTCGCCGGCGACCAGCAGGATCAGCCGGTTATGCCCCGGGGGCCGTCAGCCGGCGTCCTGCCGCCGGGACTTGCCGAGCAGTTTGAGGACCGATCGCCCGAGGGCGGCCGGATCCCCCGTAAAACCGACGAAGAACAACCCCCGCCGACTCGCGCGGCCGGGTGACCCACGACCGAAGGAGTACGCACCATGGCATCCACGACTGCGATGTTCACCGGGCTGTCCGGGCTGATTACGAACTCGCGCCGCCTCGACGTGATCGGCAACAACATCTCCAATGCGAATACCACCGCATACAAGTCGAATCGCATGGAGCTTTCGCCGACATTCAGTCGGAATTTCTCGCTTGGCACGTCGCCGAGCGAGAACAGCGGAGGGACGAACCCGGGACAGGTTGGTCTGGGGACATCCGTTGCCGGCACGCAGCGCAATTTCAGCAATGGCGCCATCAGCAACACCGGCGTCAATACCGATCTGGCAATCGAGGGCGACGGGTTCTTCATCGTCAATGATGCCGGTGAGCAGCAATACACCCGGGCCGGGGCCTTCCAGCGCAACGAGAACAACGACCTGGTCAACATCTCCGGCGCGCGGGTGATGGGCTACGGCGTGGACGACAACTTTCAGATCGTCGACGGCGAACTCACGGAAATGAACATTCCCGTCGGAACGAAGACGCTTGCAGAAGCAACCGGCGATGTTGTGTTCAACGGCAACCTGAACGCATCGGGGTCGCCTGCGACGACCGGCTCAGAGCACCAGTCCCGGGCGATGTTCACCGATGCGGCTTTGACCTCGCCGATGACCGGAGCCGCAGATCTGACCAATGGCACGGATCATCTGTACATCGATGACGGTGCTGGCGGGACATTCACCGCATTGGAAAGTGGAGCTGATGCGATTGTTACGATCAAGGGAATCGAGAAGAACGGCAAAGATCTCGGTGAACACACGTTTGGCTTTATGGATGAAGCGACTGCTCAGGCGGAAGGTGTCGACCACTACGGATCAACCATGGACGACTTCACCGAATTCCTTGAGGATGTCCTCGGTCTGCACAATACTGACGTCAATGGGCATGACCTGGGCGGGAGCGTGGAGATCAATGCGGACGGGCAGATCGTCATCCACGGCAACGGTGGCACGGTGCAGGACCTCGACATCGAAACAGCGAACATTGTCGTCAACTACGCTGAAGACACGAACCTTGATCCCGTCAACCAGCCGTTCGTAATGAACAAGGCCGGCGAGGCCGAGGGGGAATCGGTCCGCACGAGCTTCACCGTCTACGACTCACTGGGCACGCCGCTGACGGTCGATCTGAGCTTTGTGCTGCAGGATTCCGAGCCCGGCGAAGGCACGACCTGGCAGTTCCTTGCCGAGTCGAGCGACAACGATGCGCTTGATCGGGTCGTTGGGACCGGCATTATTGAGTTCGATGCTGACGGGCAGTTTATCGAATCGTCGAACCAGTCCATCTCGTTGACCCGGGACAATGGTGCTGTCAGCCCGCTGACAATCAACCTTACCGTGGATTCAGGGACCGATGCGATCTCCGCGTTGACCGACAAGGAAAGCAATCTCGCGGCGGTTTCGCAGGACGGGTCGGCGATCGGAACGCTCAGTACGTTCTCGATCGGTGAAGACGGGGTGATCTCCGGCGGGTTCACGAACGGCCTGACACGTACCATCGGGCAGATTCCGCTCGCAACGTTCTCGAATCCCGAAGGGCTTGTTGACGTCGGTGACAACATGTTCAGGCCCGGGCCGAACTCCGGCACGCCGCTCGTCACCGCACCGCTCGACTTTGGAGCCGGGCGGGTACTCGGCGGGGCGCTCGAACTGTCCAACGTGGATCTTTCCGAAGAGTTCATCAACATGATCATGGCGTCAACGGGTTATTCCGCCTCAAGCCGGGTCATCAGTACGACGAACGAACTGATGGATCAGTTGCTTGTTCTCGGCCGATGACGCGGCGTGACGGCTGACGGCGAACCAGGAGACGCATGATGATCAACGTGACCCGGTTGAACGGCAAGCCGCTTGTCGTCAATGCTGAGTTGATCCGGACGATTGAAGAAAACCCCGATACGACGATCACACTCATCAACGGGGACCGGATCATCGTGCGCGAGTCCAT
>SLJD01000185.1 GCA_007135295.1 Phycisphaerales bacterium | reverse complement strand
TCCCTGGCGAGAGCCGGCATTTGGGTTGACAACAAGGTGTGTTATCATACGTATGCCCCTCCCAGACCCGGTAGATGCTCCACAATGAGGGCGTCAAAAAACGCCTCACCCCGCGGCAGTGCCGCCGGTTCTGAGACCGTTCGCTTCCATGAATTGGCAGAGGCCTGGACCGCTGGCGACCCGCTGGCCGAGCAAGTCATAGACCGAGCGACGTCTTTCCTTGGACTGGCCATCGCGAACTGGGTGACCGTACTGGCCATGGACACGGTGGTCCTCGGAGGCGGTGGAATGGAGGTGCTCGGCACGCCGTATCTGAAGCGCGTTCGAGCAGCGTTTGAATCGTTCGTGTTTCCGGTCCGAAGCCGGGACTGCCAGATCAAGATGACCGAGCTTCGGGAAAACGCCGGTTTGCTCGGCGCCGCCCTTCTTGCACGCGACGCGGGCTTGACCACTCATTAAAGGGAAAGCCAGCCCTTCAACGGATGCCCTCACCAGACCGACACGTCACCGGACCGCTCAATGCGAACATCAAGCTCATCACGCAGGACTTCGATGAACTGCTCAACGCGATTCTCGTGGTCGGCCGCCCATCCGATGGACACCGCCACGCGAACGGTGCGACCGGCAACGCGATCCAGCCGGAGCAGGACCGGCAGGTCGTCGATGGTGCGAAGTTCAAACACGACATGGTCGGCGTGCCAGATTGACCGAAGTACCGCCATCTCGAGACGATCAGCCGCCAGCCCGACGCCGGCGTCAATCATGGCATCTCCCAACGGATCCTTCTCTTCGCTGGCGACGGGTTCCGTGGGCGTTGCCGGTCCCGGCAACGCGGTCAGATGATGCAGGATCTCCCGCTGTTCAGCCGGAGCCAGAACGCGCCATTCCTCGCTCGCCTCCAGTTGAAGATTGCTTTCGACTGCTGGCGGGTCGGGCTGGCACCCTGATCCGACAAGGGTGGCAAGGACAACTCCCAGCCCGCCCAGGCATATGCGAAAAAATCTTGTGAAGAACCGGTTTCGGCGGCAAGACGTATGACACAATGGCAGACTATGATCGATGATGGCGCTTCCACCTCGGAACGGCGGCACCGTATCCGCTGCGGTGGCCCGACCGTTGCCGGAAATGTTGCAGACGATTGGTTTGTTTGCCATTGCTCACTTGGGCGATAATGTTTCAGGCCGGTCTCGTCGATGCAGTATCGTCACGGCATGATTGAGTTCTTCATTTCCCGGGCTGGAGCCCGCTGATGGCCAGGCATGCGAGGAACAGAGTGGCGACCGTACGCGGCACGCGTCGTCGTCGCGATGCGCATCGCTCGCATCTTTTTCCGCTGATTGATCCGCGCGTGCTCATGCAGCGTCCGGAGTTTGTTCCGACGTTGGCCGTCATGCTCGTTTTCGTGCTGCTTGGATCATTTCTGACCATCGCCTCGCGGGAAGAGGTCCGCACGTACGTCGGTCAGGTAATGGACGACACCCGTCACAACAGGGTGACGTTCAGTGTCGCCGATGATGAAGCGACGGAGCGGCAGCGCGAGGAAGCCCGCCGCGAATCACCGCTGATCTACCGTGTCAACCAGTCTTACCTGGACCGCCTGGAAGCGGCACTCCGTGGCTTGCCGCGGGCCGTGGCCAACCGCGAGGATCTGGAAGGCATCAGCCAGTCGCTGCGACGCTCTTTCAATCTGACAACCGAACGCCTCCAGGCGATTCAGCCGCACATCATCGATGGCGAACCGACAGAACAGTGGGACCGGTGGGTTGATCGCTTTCTCCATCAGGAACTGATCGAAACGCCGCTTATCGGAAGTGACGATTACCAACAGTTTGCGACCACATTGAATCGCCAGCTCATTGACGCAGAAGGCCGCGAGCAGCCCTTGCGAGCCGATGCGCTGGAGCTTCGGCTGGACCGGCTGGACGAGCTTCGGCCCCGGCTCGCCGCCGCCGCTGAAACGGCCGGGTTTCCCGAGGGCGTTGCTCCGACGATCGTAGCACGCATTCTGGACGAACCGAATCCAACGGTGGTGTTTGACAGTGATGCCACCGAGGAATGGGCCGACCAGGCGGCGGCCGAGGTCGAGACGGTGTACGTTGAACATCGGGAAGGCGAAGTCATCTACCAGCGGGGCGAGATCCTCTCCGCTGAGCAGTATGAGCAGATGATCCGAGAGCGCGAAGCGTTCTACGAAATGGCGTCGATCTGGGAAATCTGGCCGACGCGACTCGGCATCATCGGCGCCATGACGCTGTTCGCGATACTGATGGTGGGCTACATCGGCGGGTACTGCCCTCGCATCACCGCCAATCCGATGCGCCTGATCGCGCTGGTTGTGCTGATGTGCGGCATGCTGGCGATTGCGGCGGGTATCGGCGTCAACGCGCCGCGTGTCATGATGCTCGGCGCCGTATCAAGTACACTCTTTCTGGCCATCATTACACTCCTCGCTTATGACGAGCGACTGGCGCTGTGGCTGAGCATGATTCAAGCCATCCTCGTGTCGGTCGCCTTGGAGATGTCGCCGGTCACAACGCTCCTGCTGTTCTCCGGCTGTGCGCTGATGATCGTTCAGCTGCATGAAGTGCGTCACCGCAACGCGCTTATCCGCGCCGCCGCCGTCACAGCCGTGGCGATCGGAGCGGGCGCCGTTCTGCTCGGGCTGCTCCGCATGCCGCTCGTTTTTCCCACGGCTCTCGACCAACTGCTGCTGCGAGGCGTGTGGTCAGCGTCCGGGGCGCTGATCGTCGGGTTCGTCGTCCTTGGCGTACTGCCGAGTCTCGAACGGTGGTTTGACATCACAACCGGGATGACGCTTGCGGAGCTTCGCGACACGAAGCAACCGCTTCTGCGCATGCTGCAGCAGAAAGCGCCGGGCACGTACAACCATTCGCTGCAGGTCGCCAACATTGCCGAAGCGGCTGCGGAATCCATCGGCGCCAACGGGTTGCTGACATATGTCGGAGCGCTCTACCACGACATCGGCAAGATGAACAAGCCGGCCTATTTCGTTGAGAACCAGGCAGACGGCTACAACAAGCATCAGAAGCTCAGTCCGGCCATGAGTCTGCTTGTCATCGTCGGGCATGTGAAGGACGGCATGGAGATCGCCCGCGAATACGGACTGCCGCGGAAAATTCAACACTTCATCGAATCCCACCACGGGACGACGCTCGTTCAATACTTCTATCATGCTGCCAAAAGCAAAGCGGAAGCCGACGACAGATCACCGGTCATGGAGACCGAGTTCCGCTATCCGGGACCAAAGCCGAAAACGAAAGAAGCCGCGATTCTCCTGCTCGTTGACTGCGTCGAGTCTGCAACGCGCGCCATGGCGGATCCGAACCCGAGCCGTATCGAGAATCTGGTGCGAAAGTTCTCTCGGGAACGACTCGCTGATGGCCAGTTCGACCAGTGCGACCTGACGTTCCGTGAACTCAGTCAGATTGAAGAATCGATCATCAAGTCGATGTGCGCAATCTACCACGGCCGGATCAGCTATCCGTCATCAAAGCCCGCCGCGCCCGCTCCGCCGGTCACCGCGCAGCAGGCCGATCAGCACCAGGCCGAAACGGAACAGCCGGCCACAGCGTGAGCGAACAATCGCGCCGCCATGCTTGCTGCTTGATTCGCACGATCAGGTCGATCCGGCAACTGACCCGGCAAGCATCGAGACGATCCGGCGTTGCGGGACGCTCAGCGGCAGTTCCTCCACAGCATCGAGACGCCGCCAGTCCCCCTTCCGGACGCGGGAGGTCGCCTGGTAGACATGAAACCGGATCCGCCGATGTGAAGTCTGGTGATCAAACGCGGCAAGCGGCGTCATGGACTGGACCCGGACGGGCAAACGTCCCGGCAGCGATGACCTTCTCAGTGCCCGGTCCGCCTCCACCGTGGGGACCTGCCACAAGCCGGCCCACAGCCCGTCCCGGCCGCGCTGCTCAAC
>SLJD01000042.1 GCA_007135295.1 Phycisphaerales bacterium | reverse complement strand
GGGCCGGTACACTCGCGGCCGCACCGTCACTGAGTGGAACCGTCACGGACTGGAAAGGATGCGTGATGAATCGAACCGCCACCTGCCGCACCGCCGGGGGCGTCCTGATCGCCGGGATGATTGTCGCCGCCGCCTCGCTCCACGGCCACGCGACCGATGGGCCGCCGGTCCCGGTCGAGACCGCGGCCCGGACCGCCGGCGACGAACCCGCCGCGCGGGGCGATGAGACGTTCCGCGTCGCGGTCGCCCGGTTCTCGCACGAGACGTGCACGTTCTGCCCCGGCGGGGACGTCGAGGTCGAGGACTGGTACCGCCACGCCGAGCCGCGCACCGGCGACGACGTCCTGCGCCTCAGCTCGTACGTCCGCGGCTTCTCGAAGAAGGCGGGCGAATACAACGACATGGAACTGATCGGCCTGACCTCGCCGGTCGGCGTGTGGGGCGGCACGTCGCGAAGCTGGAACAAGGAGGAAGTCTTCGACTACTTCGTCGGCAACATGATCGACGAACTCCGCGAGCAGATGCCGGTCGACGGCGTGTTCCTCTCCGTTCACGGCGCGATGGCCGTCCGGAACATCGACCGGCCGGAAGCGGAGATGGCCCGGCGCTTCCGCGAAGTGGTCGGCGAGGACGTGCCGATCGTCGCGACGTTCGACTTTCACGGCAATGAGGATGAGGCGTTTCTCGAATGGGCGGACGGCACGTTCGTCACGAAGCGCTTCCCGCACTACGACGCCTACCGCCAGGGCGAACGGGCGGCCCGGTACCTGCGGAACATGATGCGCGGCGAGTACACGCCGGCCATCGCGGTCCGGCGTCCGCCGATCCTCACCGCGACGGTGCTGCAATGGACCGGCCAGTCGCCGCTGATGGACATCTACGAACGCGCCCGGCGGTGGGAAGACCGCGAGCCCGGGGCGTACGTCAACGTGTTTCTCGGCTTTCCGTGGTCGGACGTGCCGACCATCGGCACGACGGTGCAGGTGATGACCGACGGCGATCAGGAGCTTGCCGACCACATCGCTGAGGACATGGCGTGGTTCATCTGGGACGTGCGCGAGGGCTGGGCGCACGGCGAGTTTCCACAGCCCGATGAAGCGGTCCGGCTGACGCGGGAAGCGATCGACGCCGGCGAAACGCCCGTCGTGCTCGCCGATTACTGGGACCGGCCCGGCGACGCGACGTGGACGCTCCGTGAATTGATCGACCAGAACGTGCCGCGCGTGCTGTACGGCGCGCTCACCGCCGAGCCGGCCCTCGACGCGATCTGGGAGGAGGACCTTCAGCCCGGCGACGCGTTCGACCGGCCCGTCGGCGGCTACACCGGACCGCAGGCCGGCGAGCCGGTTCGGATCAAAGGCACGCTGATCTGGCGCGGCGAGCAATGGGGATACGACCGCGTCGCCGCGATCGAGTTCGGCGATTCGAGCGTGATCTTTCTCGTCCCGGCGTACCAGCAACTCCGCACGCCGGAGAGTCTGCGCGTCGGCCCGGTCGAGCCGGACGAGTTCGACGTCTTCGTCCTCAAGACGCGCGTGCACTTCCGCCGCGGCTTTGATGAGACCGGCTACGCGCCGACGATCCACATCGTCGATGCGCCCGGCGACTGGTTCGGCACGGTGCGGCTTGATGCGCTGGACTACGAGAACGCTGACATCGACGCGTATTACCCGTTCGGCGACCCGGACCCCGACCCCGCAACGTGGTGAGCGGCGATCACCGGCCGAGGGATGCCAGGGGAACGATGTAGTATCGCATGCCGTTGAACTCGCGCGGAATCCAGTCGTCCGGCACGTCGTCCGGGGCCTTGTCGTCACAGCAACGATTGTCCGGCGTAAGCTCGTCCGGCAGATCCCGTGGCACGATCCACCGGCCCGCTCGCTCCGCGCCGACGGTGTCGGACGATGCGGGGATGGAGTGATCCACCGTGGTCAGCCGATCCGCGAGGACCATGGCCCCGACGACGAGGCCGACGCCAACCACCGCCAGCGTCGTGACGCGCCGGCGTGATGAAACGGAATTCGTTCGACTGCTCATCGGCTGTCCTTTCAGAGGACATCGGACAGCACCAGAATGAGGCCCCCCATCGGGTGGACGGCCGGGCCGCCGGCGTCATCCGCCGTGCAGGTGCTGTTCGACGCGGTCGACTTCCTCGGGGCTGCCCATGATCACGCTGGTCCGCTGGTGCAGGTTGTCGGGCACGACGTCGAGCAGTCGCTTGCCGTCCGCGAACGCCTTGCCGCCCGCGTGCTCGACGATCATCGCCATCGGGAACGCTTCGTACATGAGGCGGAGCTTGCCCTCGGGGTGCTTTTTCGTCGGCGGGTAGAGGAACACGCCGCCCTGCAGCAGCGTGCGGTGAACGTCCGCGACCATCGAGCCGATGTACCGGCTTGAGTAGCCGTTCTCGTGCGCCCACTGCAGGTACTGCTTGAAGCCGCCGGGAAAGTGATCGGAGTACGCCTCGTTGATCGAATAGACCCTGTTCGCTTCCGGGATGCGCACGTTGCGCTGAACGAGCACGAACGAGCCGATCGACTGGTCGAGCACGAACAAATCCACGCCGTTGCCGGTGGTCAGCACGAAGACGGTCGAGGAGCCGTAGAGGATGTAGCCCGCGGCGACCTGTTCCGTGCCGGGCTGCTGAAGCGTTTGCTGTACGTCGGGCACGTTCGGGTCGTTACGCAGGATCGTGAAGATCGTCCCCACGCCGACGCCGAAGCTGAGGTTCGACGATCCGTCGAGCGGATCGAACAGCACGCAGTACTTGCCGCCTTCGCTGCCGGTGCGGAGGATCGTCGGCTCTTCGTCCTCTTCCGAAGCGAGCACTGCAATGTTCGCCCGGTCGCCGAGGCACCGCATGATGATCTCGTTGGCGATGACGTCGAGCTTCTGCTGCTGCTCGCCCTGCACGTTGAGGTCGCCGTGCTCGCCGAGGACATCCTCGATCCGGGCCCGCCGGACTTTGTTGGCGATGGTCTTCCCGGCGAGCGAGATGGCTGAGAGGATCCACGACAACTCGCCGGTCGCCCCCGGGTGACGGGCTTCCTCGGAGAGGATGTGGCTCTGCAGCGACATCAGGTTGTCTTTGATCGGCGGGCGGGCGGCCTGTTCCGGTTCGCTGCTCATCATCGTCATCTTCTCACACCTCCCCACGGCGGCCGCAGCCGCGCACGTGGCTTCACTTGATGCCGCTGCACATCACCCCGTCCATTCCCGCGAGTCTCTCCCGCGAGCGAGCCGCGCAGCGTGTCACTCCTTCCAACCGGCCTGATACAGGCCACGGTGCATTGTAATTCGCCGGCCGGGCGATTCCCACCCATGAAACCCGCAACGAAACACGATTCATCCTGCATCCGGCCGATCTCCGGCTCAACCACCGGCGAACGCCGATGAATACCGGACCTGCCTTGAACAGGGCGCGTCACGGTCGCGAAGCGACCTGCAAAGACCCGGAAAAACACAGCCGGGCTCCACGGTGGGAGCCCGGCCGCTCGTGGGGGGGTGGGATCTGTGTTCCGTCTCAGGCAGACCGCTTTTCACACGGTGGGGCGCCGTGCCCCCGTGTCAGTGTCATTGCCAGCGTCCGTTCCAGTTTCAGTGTCGGCGACGGCGGCCGCCGGCTGCGCCGATCAGGGCGAACAGCGCCAGCGTGCCCGGCGCGGGAATCGTGACCTTGAACGCTTCAAAGTGGCCGTCCGGGTTCATGCCCGTGCCGACGATGGTCATGCCGTCCGGCGTCATGTCGCCGACCACGTTCAGCGTCCAGCCGTCGAGGTCCATGTCGAAGTCGTCCATCAGCACGTCCTGCAGCGGGCGGGCGCCTTCGTCAGCGTCCCAGATGAACGCGAGCGAGCCGGGCTCGGTGGCGAACTCATCTTCACGCCAGTGGCCGACAATCGTGCTGCCGTCGTTCGACGCGGCCATCGCTTCGCCGACTTCATAGCCGTCCCAGAGG
>SLJD01000096.1 GCA_007135295.1 Phycisphaerales bacterium | reverse complement strand
GCCGAGCGTTTCGAGGCGGCCGTGAACTTCCTTCGTCGCTTCGTCAACCGAGAGCCCGCGATACTCCATGAGGTCGCTGACGGTTTTCGTGCCGAGGATCCGCAACTGGAATTCGCCGAGCCCCGTCGAGGAAACCGCCGCCGTACGATTGTCGGCGTAGGTCCCGGCTCCGATCACCGGCGAGTCGCCGACGCGGCCGGGCAGTTTGCCGACCCGCCCGCCGGTCGACGTGGCGGCGGCGATGTTGCCGTCGCGGTCGACCGCGACGGCTCCGACGGTGCCCATGAGGTTCGGATCGTGCAGGTTTTCTTCCGCGCCGTCGTTGCCCGGCCGGGCTGCGGTCGCCTCTTCCGTCGCGCCGCTGTGCCGCTGACCGTATGGCGTGCCTTTTTCCAGCCGCTGCTGAAGAACCTCCCAGCGGCGCTCGGTCCAGAAGTAGTGCGGCGGGACGGGGCCGAGGCCGTGCTCGCGGGCAAGCTGGTCGGCGCCGTCCCCGGCCATGAGCACGTGCGGGGTCTTCTCCATGACCACGCGGGCAAGCGACACCGGGTTGCGTGCCCGCTTGACCACGCCCACCCCGCCGGCCTCGTGCGTGCGGCCGTCCATGATCGACGCGTCCATCTCGTTCTCGCCTTCGATGGTGAAGCTCGATCCCCGGCCGGCGTTGAAGACCGGGTCGTCCTCCATCGCCCGCACCGCCACTTCGACCGCGTCAACGGCCGATCCGCCGCCGTTCAGCGCTTCGTAGCCGGCGTTGAGCGAATCGGTCAGCCCCTGGCGGTACGCGGCTTCCATCCCTTCGGGCAGTTCATCGGGCGGCAGCACACCGACCCCTCCGTGAATCACAAGTGTGAAATCCATGTCAGTGCATTCCGATCGTGCGTACGCAGGTTCAGCGGATCAGCGGAAACAGGCCTCACGGCGAGGCGGGTGACGGCGGCGCGTCCCGATCAACATCATCGCCCTGGTCGCTTCCGGCATCATCGGACCAGTCATCCGCGTCGGGGTTGTCTTTGTCCCACCCTTCGGACTCGGAGATGATCGTGGTCGCGACCATGTCGCCGGTGACGTTGATCGTCGTGTTGCCCATATCGATGAGGCGGTAGATCCCGACGACGATGCCCGCGATCTCCGGCGGGAGATTGAAGGCGTTGACGAAGATCAGCGCGATCACCGCCCCGCCGCCGGGAATCCCGCCCGACCCTTCTGACAGAATCAGGCCGACCAGCAGGATGATGATGATCTCGCCGAACGAGAATTCCACGCCGACCGCCTGCGCGGTAAACAGCAGAACGCCGGTCAGCATCAACGCCGTGCCGTCCTTGTTCAACTGCGCGCCGAGCGGCAGGGTGAAGGAATAGATCTTTCGCGGCAGGCGCAGCCGGTTCGCCGCCAGGTCGATCGCGACGGCGAGGGTCGCGAGACTCGAACACGTCCCCGCCGCGGTCGCGTAGAGCGGGCCGGTTTTCTTGAGGAACGGCCAGGGCCGGAAACTCGACAGAACGGTCAGCGCCCCCATCTGAATGAGGAACATGCACCCCTGCGCCATCCAGATTCCCGCAAGGAACAGCGCCAGCGGGCCGAACAGATCCTCGCCGTGCTGGCCGACCGTCGACGCCATCAGCGAGCCGATGCCGATCGGCCCCATCTTCATGATGATCTCGACGAGTTTGCGCAGCGCGGCGGCGAGCGCTTCGAACGCGCGGCCGATCGGCTCCTTCTGCCGATCCGGCAGCAGCAGCACGGCAATGCCGAGGAAAATCGCGAACACCACGATCTGGGCAAGGTTGCCCTGGGCGAACGCATGAATGATGTTCTCCGGGAACAGATCGAAGACGATGTCGATCAGGCCGGGAACCTCGGCGAGTTCTTCTTCGTCGATGTCCTCGGTATCAAGTTCCATGCCGTCGCCCGGCCGGAGGATGCTCATCATCGTCAGGCCGAGCGTCAGCGCGATCGCCGTCGTCGTGAAATAGTACGCGACGACCTTTCCCCCCAGCCGCCCGAGAATGCCGAGCCCGTCAAGACTCGTCAGTCCCGCGAGCAGGTTGAAGAACACGAGCGGAATCGCCGCCATGAGCAGCAGACGGATGAACAGATCCCCGACCGGGGCGACGGCGATGGCCGGCTCCGGAAGAGCGATGCCGAACAACACGCCCGCGATCATGTAGATGAAGATCTTCACGCCGAGTGACAGATCCCGGTACCGTCGCCACAGCGAACGGTTCGGCTTGTCGTCCCCGCCGGGTGAAGCGTCGTCGCCGGTGTCGAACTGCGGTCTCTGGTCGTCGTTGTTCGTCACGATCGTGTCACTCGCATCTCACCAGTCTGGCCGGCTTCCCATTCGCGCAGCGCGGTCGGGAACGGCAGGTCCAGCCGCCGCAGCGTCCGCGCCAGCAGCCGGGCGTGAAAATCAAAGCAGTTCTCGCGCGTCTGCGGGAACCATTCATGCGGCCGGGCCGGGTTGTACTGAAGCAGTTGCTTGTTCGGCCGGATCGTGTAGCCCAGCGACCACATGTATTTGACGATCGGCCGGCCCGTCGTCGGAAACCGCAGCACGTCCTCGTACTCCCACGAATTGCTGAACCCGCCGCACGGCATGCCGATCATGTGCCCGAGGTCGTTGTCCACGATCTGCGAGCCGAACTGATCGAGATGCGATCCGCCGTGCGGGCTCATCCAGACCGTCAGCGGCCCGCGGAAATGCACCGGCGCGGGATGCACGATCCCGTCCGACCATCGCGGCAGGTGGGCGAGCTTGAACGGGACATCGTTCGTGTACAGCAGGCCCTCGTCGATCGCCCGGCGGACATCGGTCTCCAGCCAGTCGAACTGCCACCCCCCGCCGTCGACCGCCTCGGAATCGCCGCCATCGCGGACGCGCTGCATGTGCTCATCGACCCACCGCTGCATGAGGTCGCTGACCTTCAGATTGCCGAACGTCGTCCGGAACGGCCGGGGCTGAAGCCGCTGCACCGCGTACGCGCCGCGCGCGCCCCCCCCGCTCCGCGTCGCGTCAACGATGACCGCGTGGTCGAGCAGGTCGTGACGCTCGGCGTAGTCCATCAGCGCATCCATCGCCTGCATGAGATCCGCCGGGAACCGATGCCACTGCAGCAGCGCGACCGGCAGGCCGGGCTCATCGGGCAGGAACAGATCGAACGTTTCAAACCCGGTCAGTTCAGAGACAAGCGAAAATCCGGGATACACCCGCTCGCCATGGCCGGCCCAATTGATCTCATCCGGCTTGAAGTACGGCAAGGTGACCTCATACCGCTCGCCATCGCGCCGCTCAAGTTCGAGCCGAAGTTCATCGCCGTAGAACTCGTCGTGCGGCACGCGGTTGATCGTCTGCGTCAATTCGCCGGCGAGCCACCAGAGGAAGTGATCCTCGTTCGAATACCGGTGGTACGGCCGCATCGCTTCAACATGCTGCGGGGCGGTTCGGCCGTTGATCGCGACAAGCCGGTCGCCGGGTTCCGGCACAGATGTTCCGCCGGTCATCGACTCAATGCCGACGGCGACGTCGCGAATGAAAAAGAACCGGTCGTGCGGGTGGCCGTAATCGACGGTGAACCGTATCGGCGCTTCGAGCTGGCGCTGCTGGCGTTCAGAAAGTTGCAGACCGCCTTCCACCGGCGTGACGCGCATGTGCCGGTCACGCCGGGCGTTGGAGATCTTCAGCAGCGCGAACCACAACTTCTCACCAGTGTCGGCGTCGAGCAGTTCCTCGCGGTGCCGGCCCATCTCCTCGATGATGTCGAGGCCGGTCGGATGCGCGCGGTACGCGGGGTGTTCCTGCAGGCCGACGTACGCATCGCGCTGCCTGGTCTTCTCAACGAGAAAATCAAACAGCGCCGCCCGATCGTCGCGGGTGCCGGGATCGAACGTGCTGGCCGATCCGTTTTCGCTCATCGGGATGTGCTCACGGCGTTCACAGCGATCACCACCAGATTGCCACGGAAACGCAT